>CAMLDA010000053.1 GCA_946478715.1 uncultured Candidatus Saccharibacteria bacterium
GACCCCCTTGGCCCTGGAAGCTTCTTTGGCGCTGGCTAAAGACGGCATCCAGGCGGTGGTCGTCCACGTACCGACTGTAAAGCCGATTGACCACGCTGTCATTTTAGAAAGCGCCGAAAGGACAAAACACGTGATAACGATTGAAGAGGCGCAGATAAACGGCGGCTTGGGCGGAGCGGTAGCGGAGCTGCTGGGCGAAAACCTGCCGACGCCGCTGCTGCGGGTCGGGATGAACGACCAATTTGGAGAATCGGGCAAGCCCGAAGAACTTTTGAAGCACTTTGGCCTTACACCGTCTCATATAGCACTGGCGGCACACGGTATGTTAATGGATCATAGGGGGCACAGACACTGATGAGCGCTAATTATTCAAAAATCAGGCGTGATTGCGCGGCCGCCCGGGCGGCTTTTGACAGGGCTCGCAAGGAACATTTCGCGCTTGGCGCCTTTAACCTTGATAACCAGGAAACGCTAATCGCGGTCGCCCGGGCGGCCAAAGCTAAGAACGCCCCGGTACTGGTAGAAGTTAGCCATGGCGAAGTAGAGGCCCTGGGGCTCGATAACATCCGCGACATGGTAGACAATTATAAGTCCGATTACGGCGTGGAAATGTACATCAACCTGGACCACAGCCCCTCGGTAGAGGCCGCCATCGCCGGCATAGCCGCCGGATTCGAATGCATCCACATCGATATATCCCAGGCGAATCACGAGGCGACCGACGAAGAAATCGTGGAAAAGACCAAAGAGGTCGTACGGGCAGCGCGATTGACCGGCGCCATGGTAGAGGCCGAGCCGCATTATTTTGGCGGCGGCAGCAACGTATTCACCAAGAAATTCGACTATGACGAGATAAAAAAGACGTTCAGCACGCCCGAAGGCGCGAAAGATTTCGTCAAAGAAACGGGCATCGATACGTTCGCGGCGGCTATCGGCAACCTGCATGGCCACTATCCGGCGCCGAAAGTGCTGGATCTGGACCTGCTGCGAAAGATACGGGCGGCAATCGATTGCAACATATCCCTGCACGGCGGCAGCGGCACTCCGGGGCACTATTTCGTTGAGGCCGTAAAGATAGGGGTTACAAAGGTCAATATCAATACCGATATGCGAATGGCTTACCGTGATACGCTGGAAAAAGTCCTGCGGGAAAACAAGACGGAGTACGCCGTGGTAAAGCTGATGGGCAAGGTGATTGACTCCGTCCAGGAAGTCGTCGAAAGCAAGATTGACGACTTCAACAGCACTGGTAAAGCGCGCGTCTAAGCGTTAAAATAAACATAAGCGATGAAAAGTAAAAACAGACACTGGGGTTCAGTATGGCGCAGCATCAGCTAGAAGTACTGGCGGTAGGCGATGTCGTTACAGATGCCTTTATAAAACTGATTGATAAAGAAGAGAAGCTGGAGCATCACAAGAACGGCGAAGACTGGCTGGCGATACCATTCGGCACCAAAATACCTTTTGACCATGCCGAAGTGATAGAAGGAGTAGGCAACGCCGGAAACGCGGCTGTGGCCATGGCCAGGCTGGGCCTGCGAACCGGCTTTGAAACGAATGTTGGCGACGACCAGTTCGGCAGGGATATCATAGCCAGCCATCACAAGAACGGCGTGGATACGCGCTTCATACACGTAAACCCGGGCCATAACAGTAATTATCACTACGTACTTTGGTACAAGGACGAGCGGACCATACTGATCAAGCACGAAGAATACGATTATCATTGGCCGCGGTTCCGGGTTATAGATATCCCGCGGTGGATATACTTCAGCAGTATCAGTCAGCATGCCATGGAATACCATGATGAGCTGGCGGTATGGCTGGAATCCCACCCGTCCGTAAAACTCGCTTTCCAGCCCGGTACATTCCAGATTGACGCCGGCACAAAACGGCTGAAAAAGATTTACGAGCGTACAGAAGTACTGGCGGTCAACCGGGAAGAGGCGGCCACTATTTCCAAAGGCGACCACGGCGATATGAACGACCTGTTCGATAAGCTCCATACCCTGGGGCCAAAGACAGTGGTCATCAGCGACGGCCATGCCGGGGCATATGCCAGCGACGGCCGGAACCGCTGGAAAATGCCTATCTACCCCGATCCAAAGCCGCCATATGAACGCACTGGCGCCGGTGACGCATTCACATCCACCTTCGTAGCCGCGCTGGCTAAAGGCGCCGATGTGGAAGGGGCGCTGCTGTGGGCTCCTATCAATTCCATGAGTGTCGTCCAGAAAGTCGGCGCGCAGGCCGGCCTGCTGACAGAAGAAGAAATCACGAAATATCTGCACAAGGCGCCCCGCTGGTACCATCCGGAAAGGCTTCGTTAGATGAGCAAACGGATAGCCCGGCTGTTAGAAGAATCAGAGTCCGCGGTATCGAAGATAATCGCTGAGCTTGAAAAAGCTAACGCGCTGCCCTCGCACGATGCCCGGCATATAGCCGAAACCCACCAGAATATCAGAAAGAAACTGGCTGATTTAAGCCTGGACCCTTCGGACACTACGGCCGAGGAGCTTTTTCAGGCCCTTCTGGTAAAGTTCAGGCGGGACAGCGGAAGTTTTGAAGAGTCCTACGGCGCTTCGAAAGCTGATTTTGACGCCAAGATAGCCCTGGCCGCCAAGCTGCTGCACTATAGCGGCCGGATGCCGCGGGCCTGGGGGCTGAAGAACGCCGCCGCTAAATCATTGCTGCGCCAACTGCCGCCAAAGCGGACCATGAAAGCGCTCCATTACCGCTCCGCCGAATCAATGTTAAAAAGGGAGAATACCGCCGAAATTATCTTAGCGGCTGAGGCCTTGGAACCGGGGGTTTGGCACCGTAAGTTCTCGGCGGCCGTCTCAAAAATGGACCAGAGCTGTTTTGAGCTGCGGGAAATTAAACTGGTACCTCTTCAAACATCAAAATGGATGGGCGAAGCGGCAGGATACGAGGTTTCTATTTCAGCCGAAGAAGCGGCTATAGCAGTCTGGCCAACCGAGGACAGTTTAAAACAGCCCTTATTATCGATAATCCTTACATTAACGGAAGAGCTGGAAAGTTTTGGGCCGCATTTTAAGCTGAGCGAGCTGTTCGAGGAAGACGGCATCATCACTTGGTGGGCCGATATGGAGCACCTCGTCGCCGACCTTGCCGGCGGGAACGTATCCCTGAATGTCCATGATATTAACCGTTGCGCGCGGGAGAGCAGCGGTTTTAGCGGCCGGCACACGCTCCGCGGCCGCCGTGAATACTGGCATAGCCTTGTAAAACGGTATGAGCAGAAGGCGGGGCTTACAGAAATATTTGACGATTCGGCGATTCAAAAAGTGCGCCAGCTTAAGCTAAAAGCGCCGCAGCCCGCGTACGAATTCGATTATGCGGAGGAGGAAATCTGATGGGAAAATACCAGATATGCGTTTCGGGCGCGGCCAAAGGCACAAGCGTGGAGCAGGGGAAGATGCTTGCTCAAGCGGCAGGCGCCTCCATTGCCAAAGCCGGCCACAGCCTGATGACCGGCGCAACCACGGGCTTGCCGAACGAGGCTGCTATCGGCTATAAGGCCGCGGGGGGCAGGATGAGCCTTGGCATAAGCCCGGCTTCAACCAAGGTGGAGCACGTCCTTAAATACCGGCTGCCCATAGAGAGCTATGACGCCATCCTTTATTCCGGGCTGCATTACTCCGGGCGTGACGCGCTTCTTATAACCTCGGCGGATGCCGTAGTCAGCATCGGCGGACGGCTAGGCACCCTTCATGAGTTTACTATCGCCATGGAAACCAAGACTCCACTGGGTCTGCTGCAGGGAGCCGGTGGGGTAGGCGAACAGATTGAGCAGCTTATGAAAATATTGCCAAACGCGGACCCTGACCTGGTAGTCGTAGACGACGACCCAATTCAGCTGGTGACAAAACTTACCCATCTTCTGGATAAGCATAACAACCATTACCGCAGCCTATATAATTAGCTATTGTTATTTAAATACACTCCGCTTATGCTTAAGCCATGAAAAGAAATCTCTCCGGTTTCGCCATACTAGAAGCATTATTAATCTTGATTATAGTCGGAATAATCGGCGGCACCGGCTACTACGTCTGGCATACTAAAAATCAGACCGATAATTCATTAAATAAGACCGCTGCTATCAGTCAAAACAACATAAATACGGTACAAAAACCGACGGTAATAAATAGCGGCGACACTTTAGTAGATGGATACCTGAATATAAAAGAGTGGGGCGTTAGGCTAAAAATAACATCGCAAATATCTGATATTTACTACACAATTAGCGGGTCTGATGCTTTGCTGGATTTAAAATCGCTTGATAGCCTAAAAACTAAAGACGGCGCGCAGTGTCAGTCTGATAAAAATTCGGTTGTAATGATAAGTAAGTTTACTCCTTCAGCCTACCAGAGTTATTTAGAATCCAGCGGCTATGAAGACACTGCTGTACGTATTGGCAACTACGATTACTTGACGACCATAGCCGACTCTCCAGTCCCATCATGCAGCTACAAGTCTGACGGGTCTGAGGCTGCAGGAGTGAACGATAAGATTCAGGCAGAGATATCTGCCGCCGGTACTATAGAAGCTATACCACACTGACATTCCGTTGATACAATTAAAGGATGGCCAAGTTTAAGCTGGTGAGTGAGTACCAGCCGCAGGGCGACCAGCCGGCGGCTATTGCCCAATTGACAGGCGGTCTGGAGAAGGGCGAAAAAAACCAGGTACTGTTAGGTGTGACTGGCTCCGGCAAGACCTTCACTATGGCCAATCTTATTCAAAATACTCAAAAACCGACCCTCGTCTTAAGCCATAACAAAACACTGGCTGCTCAGCTCTACAGTGAA
>CAMLDA010000054.1 GCA_946478715.1 uncultured Candidatus Saccharibacteria bacterium
CTGGCTCAGAAGGCCGGCTACGCGTTCGCGCATCTCGCCGGCGGCCTTATTCTTGAAAGTGACGGCCAGGATGTTGTAAGGAGTAGACCTGCCGCTCGACAGGATGTGGGCTATCCGGTGCGTAAGCGTCTTGGTTTTGCCGCTGCCGGCACCGGCCAGAATCAGCAAAGGCCCTTCGGTGCATTCCACGGCCCGTCTCTGCTCGTCATTAAGACCTTCCAGCAATTGCGGGCTGGCGCCCGCTTTAAAACCCTCTGTCGGCATATAACAATTTTAGCAGAGCGGGAGTTTCCGTTACTGCGAAGCGGAACTGACCTGCACCGTATTTAACAGCTGTTTGATGTTGTCGCCGTTCGTCATGGAGGCGTCCTTGACGCGGAACACCACCAGCGAAGGGTCCGTCAGGTTCTTGATGTAGATATCGCCTATGACCTTCTTGGCGGAATCCGTAGCTTTGGATTGGACTATAGTGGTGTCGTCTAATTTCTGGGTGCTTGTAATCGGGCCCTGGTCACAGGTGATGGTAGTAGGCGTATCAATTTTATTCTCGGTGCTGAAGTTAAGCGTGGACAGGTAGAATTTGCCGTCGCTGGTACCGGTGCACCACTGCAGATAATCATAGTAAAGGGGCGTCCTCTTAGCCGGCAGGTACTTATTTGAGGTCACGGCTATCTGCAGGTCTTTGTTCGTAGCGAAGTTCACCAGATAGGCAAAGGTGCCAT
This sequence comes from uncultured Candidatus Saccharibacteria bacterium, assembly GCA_946478715.1. The sequence goes on from CAMLDA010000054.1 coordinate 723, forward strand.
CCGTCTGTTCAGTGCCGCCTCTTTTGGTATAACCGGGATCAGTCAAGGAGGTCGGGTCGCCCCAGGCCAGAGGCGCGGCGAAAGTAATGTTCGTCCCCGCGATACGGTATTCCTTAAAGCCGTCGGGGATAGACGGCGCGGCCGGCGTATTAGCGGCCTGGCTGGGAGCCTGCGAGGAACCGGTAGCCGAAGACGCCGCGGGCTGGCTTTTTTGCTTGAACACGTGGAAAGGCAGTTTGATGCCGGTATTTATAAGGCCGGAGTCCAGAACCAGATACACAGCTATCAGCAGCAGGATGACCAGCGACAAGTACCGCGGCCAGCGCTTCTTCTTAGGGGCAGGAGCCAGATGAAGCCCCTCTATATGACGGCCTGTTTCATGAGCTTCGGGCTCCAGCTTTGGCAGCCTTGAGATGGAGGAGTCCTGGTCATCGGGAATATTCGCCGGGACTATAGGGTCGTATTGGGGCATCGGGCGCGAAGAGCGGTTATCCGGGGTAAAAGAAGGCTCCGGCGTTTCCGGAACGGAGCTTACGGTCGGCTCAATTATGGCCGGAGCGGCCGTTCCGGGTGGCATTTCGCTGCCGGGACCGTCCGCCGCCGATTCGTTTATGGAAATCCTTGTTGGGGCCGGTTTTTCTTCCCGGACCATAGGGTCCGAGACCATAGGCTGGTGGCCGACTATCACCGGCTTGCTGGTAGCCGACGGGCTGACATTCTTAGGACGGGTCACATCAAAAACACGGTTCTCGTCAGGCATCTTCTTCCTCTTCTTCGTGTCCGTCGCGCTGCCAGCTATGGCAGGCCTGCACTATGGACGAAAATGTATGGTAGTTAAGGCTGGCGCCTCCTACTAAGAAGCCGTCGACGCCGGGGACATCTAAAAAGCCATGCACGATATCCGGAACAGCGCTGCCGCCGTAGAGGATCCTTACCTCGCGCGAGGCCTTATCGTTAAATACATCTTTTATATATCGGCGTATATAATCAACCGCTTCAGCTACCTGCTGCGGCTTCGCTACGAAGTGATTCTCAAAATTAGTGCCATCGCTTATCGCCCATACCGGCTCGTAAGCTATGACCATATCGCCGACTTCGGCTGGCGTCAGGTCGGCCAAGCCGCTTAACAGCTGATCGTGAAGGACCTGCTTGGTTTCCCCTTCATCGCGCTCGGTCTTGGTCTCGCCTACGCAAAGGATAGGAATGATATCGTTACGGACGGCTGCGCCGACCTTCTGTTTTATCATATCCAGGCTTTCGCCAAAAATCCGCCGCCGCTCACTGTGCCCGATAATCACGTAATGGACCAGTTCGCGCAGCATCGTAAAGCTGACTTCGCCGGTAAATGCGCCCTCATCCACGAAATAAGCGTTTTGTGCAGCCAGCCGGAACTTGCGGCGGTCTATCTGTACGCTAAGCGGCTGCAGCGTCAGCATACTGGGCGCCAGCACTACTTCTACGTCCTTATAAATCGGAATACGCTCCTGAAGCCTGTGCAACAGAAGGCTTGCCTGACTGGCATTCATATGCATTTTCCAGTTGCCTACTACGAGTATCTTACCCAAGGTTTCCACCCTCTTTACGCTTAAGCTTATTGTACATTAAACGGACTGCCACCTAAAATTATTTTTTATCTTCCAGAGCCTCTACGCCGGGAAGCTTATGGCCGCTTATAAGCTCAAGGGAGGCACCGCCGCCGGTGGATACGAAGCTGAAATCACCGGTCATCTTCTGCTGCTCAACATAGCTCACCGTATCGCCGCCGCCGACCAGGGTGAACGGCTTATTGGCATGGCGGTTCGAGGGGCCTATCATCGCCTCCATGACCGTATGAGTACCATGCGCGAAAGGATCGTGAGCGCCGGCAATCCCCTTCGTTTCGGTTACCCCGCAAGTCCCGTTCCAGATAACCGTTCCAGCCATTTTTACGGCGCCGGCTATCTGGGCGGCGCTGGCAGGGCCGATATCCAGGATCATTTCATCTTTCCCAACCGTATAAGCTTCGCGGGGAGGCCGCTTGGGGTAGGACAGGATATCAGCGGTATTTTCGGCTGACAAGTCGACTATGCGGGTCGGCGCCCGCCCATCCGCCCTCCCAGACACTACCGCGTCAGTGGGTACCAGAAAGTTGAAGTTGCGCCTCTTCTCTTCGGCTTTGGCCTGCCGCAGAATACGGCGGGTCGTATCAAGCGCGTCTTTTTCGACCATACTTTTGCCAACCTTATGGCCCTGGGCTAATAAGAAGTCGTTTGCCATGGCGCCCGCCACCGCCACGCAATCAGATATCTCTATCAGGCGCGTCAGCACTTCTATCTTGTCGCTGATTTTGGCTCCCCCCACCACAGACACCAGCGGCCGGGCCGGCTCTTTGATTACCCTTTCGATATTAGTGATTTCGTCCTCCAGCAGAAGACCCGCCACCGACGGCAGGAAGCCGGTTATGGCGTCAGTGGAAGCATGCGCCCGATGAACCACGCCGAACCCGTCCTGGACAAAGTAGTCGGCCTGGCTTATCCGGGCCACTTCTTTGGCGAATCCCTTATCATTCTCCTCTTCGCGCGGGTCAAAACGGACATTTTCCAGCATCAGTATCTGCCCTGGCCGCAGATGCTCGCAGGCGGTCCGGGCATCTTGGCCGGTAAGGTCCGATATGAAATAAACTTTTTTATCCAGCAGCTGGCTAAGGCGCGCGGCTACCGGCTTAAGGCTGTATTCCCGGTTGGGCTTGCCGTCGGGACGGCCCAGGTGCGAAATTATAACGATGCTGGATTGGTACTGCTCCCAGATATAACGGATTGTCTTTACGGAGCGCTTTAACCGGTAGTCGTCAGAGATCCGGCCGTTTTTTACCGGCACATTATAATCGGCGCGCAGCAGTACGCGCTTATGTTCCAGGTTTACATCTTTTACTGTTTTTTTATTAAAGCCCACCATATATATCTGAATGCTAGTATGTCAAACCTGTTTGATAATTTCCAGAGGGCGTTTCCGTACATCCGGGGAAGCAAAAAGCGCCAAACAAAAAAACGCCGCTTGAAGGGCGTTTTTATATCTTTGCTAAGTGATTTTAGCATGGTGACCCCAAGGGGAATCGAACCCCTGTTGCCGGGATGAAAACCCGGTGTCCTAACCGCTAGACGATGGGGCCGTCCGGCAGACGATTAACAGATAGATTTTACCATCATTTATCCGTCTGGCACCAAAAATCCCTCTTAGGTATTCCTAACCAATACCGTCAGAGGGATTTAAGGCTTGTGTTTTGTTTTAAGAGCGGTCAGTCACGATTACTCTTGGTTTGGGCGTACTATCTGTTAGACTAGCACATTTCAGCGGATTTCGCAAATGCTTATCCACAGCCCGGGACCGTTAAAGGCCGCGCTTACGGCGGGAAATGATGTAGTGGCCTACACCTCCGAACGCGCTGGCACCGGTAAAGATGCCCAGGACGTCGCCGGGGCCGGTATTAGGCAGTGTAGTCGTAGCCGCACTGACAACCGGGGTGACCTTAGTATTAACCTTGATGGTCTGGCTGCAGGCCGCTGTCTTTTCGCTGCCGCCAACATTGAACTTAACCGTGGCCGTAGTGGTGTATGTGCCATCTTTGGCGTAGGTATGGCTCGTGCTGCTGGAGGTAGTGTTAACGCTGTTGCCGTCGCCAAAATTGAAGGCGTAGCCAGTTATGCTGGCGCCGTTCTTGGCGGTGGCGTCAACGCTGTAGCGGTAAGAACGGTTGCCCTGGCTGGTGACATGCAGCGCGTCGCAGCTGTAAACCGGCGACGGGGTGGAAGGCACGTGAACACGTACTTTAATAGTTACGTAACCGCTGTACTCGGAACAGCCGGGGATGCGTCCGTCGATACTGTTATAGCCTATCTGGGCGCCGCTGCTGACAATGCTGTCACTAAGAACGGTGCCGTTCTGGGCCTGGTTCCAAAGCTGGGCGGTGCCGGGCTCGTATTCCAGGGTAAACGGCTGGCCGCCGGCGCTGATGTCCATAGTTGACCACACCATTGAAGGCGTAGAGTTGTCGGCGCTGATGTAGCCGGC
>CAMLDA010000055.1 GCA_946478715.1 uncultured Candidatus Saccharibacteria bacterium
ACTTTGGGCTGATGATTATGGCGCTGTTCATCCAGACGCCGCATAACGACGTGCTGATGCTGGGACGCCTGCCGGTGCTGGACGTGATACAGACGGCGCTGGTGGTTTTTGGTTCGTTCGCCCTGTGGATTGCGGCCCCCAAAAAGGTATATGCATATGTAGCGGCCATGCTGTTCGCGGTGGCGGCAGCGGCCGTAAATAACGACACCAAGCTGCTGTTTCTGGGGCTTGCGCCCATGGGACTGCTGATGGCGGCCGGCCTTAGGTACCTGTACGTGGAGTGGCGCGCCGTTTTTCCGCGCAATCCGATAGCCAAATCCCTGGCTTTGCTGTGTATGGTCGTGCTTGTGGCCGTGCAGCTGCTTTACGGGCTTAGATACAGCCTGCAGGCCTGGCCCGACACGCAAGCCACCAAGAACACTTACGTGATAAAATAAATTGAACGCGCATAGGAGGAATTGTGAGTAAATTTGACCAAGCTAAGTTAGTTATGAGAGCGCGCAAGCTCCAGAAAGAACTTCAGAACGAAATCATAACCGTAGAAGCCGGCGAGGGCGCCGTAAGAGTAGAGATTACCGGCGAACAGAAAATCAAAAAGATACATATCGACCCTGAAGCCGTAGACCTTGATGACATCGGTCAGCTGGAAATGTGGCTGGAAGAGGCCGTAAAGGAAGCTATAAACCAGAGTCAGAAGCTGGCGGCCGAAAAGATGCAGCCGCTGATGGGCGCGCTCGGCAACCTGGGCATGTAAGAAATGGATTCGGTTATCCCCGAAGCCCTGGCCGAACTGATAGAAGCGCTTGAGCAGCTGCCGGGCGTAGGCCCCCGCACGGCCGAACGCTACGCCTATTATCTGCTTAAAGCCGATTCTTCTAAATCGGATAAGCTGGCGCAGTCGCTTTCAGGCGTGCACAGCGGTATAAAATATTGCCCGGTCACCTTTGCCCTGATTGATGCCGGCCAGGAAGTCAGCCCTTTGTATTCGGATGACCGCCGCAACAAGAAGCTGGTTGCCGTAGTAGCCGACCCGTTTGATATAGTCGCCTTGGAAAAGACCAGCAGCTACAAGGGTACTTATCACGTGCTGGGTGGCTTGGTGTCCCCGATTGATAATGTGGGCCCGGAGCAGCTGCACATAGACGAGCTTATAAAACGGATTGATAAAGACGGCGTGGAAGAGCTTATTTTAGCCACCAACGCCAGCGTGGAAGGCGAAAGCACGGCCCTTTTGATAACTCAGCGGATAGGCGACCGCCCGGTTAAGATTACCAGGCTGGCCAGAGGCCTGCCGGTGGGCGTGGACCTGGAGTATGCCGACCAGATAACCCTTACCCGGGCCCTGGAAGGCCGCCAGACCATCTAGCGGCCAAAATGGTAAAATAAACAGCGAATGACAGGATACGAAGAAGGCCCCGCCATAAATGAGGCCGTGAATCAGGCGCAAAAGATAGTTATTGTCCAGGCGGATAACCCGGACGGCGACAGCATGGCCAGCAGCCTTGCGCTGGAGGAGATTTTAGGCGATATGGGCAAAGAGGTGGCCATTTACTGCGGCGTGGACGTGCCGGCCCACCTGAAGTATCTGCCCGGCAGTGACAGGGTGGTCAAGGAACTTCCCAACCGATTCGACCTGAGCATACTTATAGATACGGCCAGCGACGCCCTGCTCGAACAGCTTTCAAAGTCCGGCTCCAAAGGCTGGCTGGCAGCTAAGCCGTCTATTGTAATCGACCACCACTCCACCAAGCCAACCATAACGTTCGCTTCGGTCATATGCAGCCATCCTGCCGTTGCGGCCGGAGAAGTTGTTTATGAGCTGGCCACACAGCTGGGCTGGCAGCTTAACCGCCAGGCGAAGGAATATATTGCCATTGCTATCCTAAGCGACAGCCTGGGTCTTACAACCGAATCAACCACCAGCCGTTCCATCCATATCATCGCCGAGCTGGTGGAAGGCGGCGTGAGCCTGGCGCAGCTGGAAAACGCCCGCCGCGAAACGATGCGCCGCGATCCCGAGCTGGTCCATTACAAAGGGGAGCTTTTAAAAAGGGTTGAATTCGCATCCGACGGACGTATAGCTATGGTAACTATCCCGCACGATGAAATCGTCCGCTACAGCCCCTTATACAACCCGCCAATGCTGGTTTTGGACGATATGCGCCTTGCGACGGGCGTAATGCTGGCTATAGCCTTTAAGATATATGACGACGGCCGGATAACCTCTAAGATACGCTGCAATTTCGGCTATGGCATCGCCGATAAGCTGGCAGAGCATTTTGGCGGCGGAGGCCATCCATACGCGGCCGGATTCAGGATCCAGGACGGCCGCCCATATGAGCAGGTAAAATCAGAGACCATTCAGAAAGCCGCTGATTTGTTAACGGACTTGGAGAATAAATAATAATGCGCCTTTATAACACGCTGACCAAGCAGACCGATGACATCCGCCCCTTAAACGGCTCCGAAGTCGGCATTTATACCTGCGGACCCACGGTTTATGACTACCCGCATATAGGCAACTGGTTCACATTTATCCGCTACGACCTGCTGGTCCGTACGCTTAAAGCCAGCGGGCTGTCTCCTAAATGGGTGATGAATATTACGGATGTGGGCCATCTGGTTAGCGATGCCGACGAAGGCGAAGACAAGCTGGAAAAAGGAGCCCGAAGAGAAGGGCGCTCAGCGTGGGAAGTAGCGGACTTCTATACAGACTACTTCCTGAGGGGACTGGAACGGCTCAACATCTCAAAGCCGGACGAGCTGCCGCGAGCCACGCAGCACATCGACAGCCAGATTGAATTCATCAGAAAGCTTGAGGAAAAGGGCTACACTTATCAGATAAGCGACGGTATTTATTATGATACGTCCAAATTTCCCCAATATGCCGAGTTTGCCAGCCTGGATCTTGACGAGCAGCAGGCCGGCGCCAGGGTGGAGCCTAATCCCGAAAAAAGAAACCCATCGGATTTCGCGCTTTGGAAGTTCAGCCCTAAGGACCGCCAGCGCGACATGGAATGGGACAGCCCCTGGGGCAAAGGCTTCCCTGGATGGCATATAGAATGTTCGGCCATGGTAAAAAATTACTTTGGCGACACTGTTGATATCCATTCCGGCGGCATAGACCACGTGCCGGTGCACCACACCAACGAAATCGCCCAAAGCCAGGCCTTAACAGGCAAGCCGCTGGCTAATTACTGGATGCACACCAACCATATCCTGATAGATGAAAAGAAAATAGCCAAAAGCGAGGGCAACGGCCTGACCCTGGAAGAGCTTGAAGAAAAAGGCTACGGCCTGGATGTCCTGCGCCTGCTGGTCCTGCAGTCGCACTACCGCACCCAATCCAAATTCAGCTGGGAAGAGCTTGACGCGGCCGGTAACCGGCTGAAGCACTGGCGCCAGGTTGCCGATCTGCGGCTTCAGCCGCATGAGGATGTAGCGCGCAACGTAACTTTGGAGGCCGGCATATCAAAGGCCGATTCAGACATTCTGCGGTCCCTGCAGGACGACCTTAATACGCCCCAGGCCCTGGCGCGCATCGATTCATGCTTTGGCGCCATAGAGCCGCACGCTCTTACAGCCAGCGAAATCAATCATTTCACGCTGCTTCTTGGGCATATCCGCGATTGGCTGGGCATAGATTTATTGAATAATGAAGATATATCGCCGGAGCAGAAACAGCAGGTAGCCGAGCGGGAAGCCGCCAGGAAGAATCAGGACTGGTCTAAATCAGACGAGCTCAGGGACAGATTGGCCCAGCAGGGAATCGGCGTCAATGATACGCCGGACGGCCCGGTCTGGTACCGTCTTTAAATCGTAGTGATAGCCTGGGATTCGGTGGGCGGCTTTACGCCGGGATTCTTGTGTTTGAAGTAATCTTCCAGCAGGACTTTTATAGCGCTGGCGGCCGGGATGGCTACTATAGCTCCCAAAAATCCGGCCATGCCCACACCGAGTATGGCCGCCACAAATACAGACAGCGCGGTAAGCTTATTTAACCTGGATTGGATAAACGGCTGGAAAGTGTGGTTCTCTATAAAGAAGTAAACCACGAAGTAAATCAGCATCACTACGGCCAGCGTCAGCGAGTTAAGCAGGCTGGCCAGAATGACGATAATAGAGGCGGTAGGATTGCCGAACAGCGGGATCAGGCCCAAAAGGAACACCACGCCGCCTAACGCTCCGGCGTTAGTAGGGACATTCAGTATATGGCCGGCGACTTCCAAAGCTATGAAAGCGAACAAGCCCGCCATAAGGGCGATGATTACCTGGCCGTTTACGAAGCCGCTGACACCTTTATACATCTGGTGGGCAAGGTGCTTCCGGTGTGCGCGCTTAGCCGCGGGTACGGTGCCCCAGTAAAGCTCCATCCAATACGGGCCTTCTACCAGCATCATGAACGTCATTACCAGGACGGCTAAAATTGAGGCTATTATCTCTACTATCCTTTTACCGGTATCTAAGATAGTAGTGCCGAATTTTCCGTAATTAGACGCGAAGTCGCGGGCTGAATTTGAAAGCTTTTGGTCAAACTTATACTTGCGGGCAAAACGGGCCAGGCTGCTGTTCTGGTGCTGGAAATTCTCTACCTGCTGGGGGATTTCATTTATGAACTGACGGCTCTGCTTTACCAGGGGCGGTGTTACCAAAGCGAAAAACAGAGCCAGCAGCGCGATGATGATTACGTAAGCGGCAGATGTAGCCACAATCCGGCTTCTTATTTTTGTACGGCGTGACAGCCAGCCGACTGCCGGGTTA
>CAMLDA010000056.1 GCA_946478715.1 uncultured Candidatus Saccharibacteria bacterium
CTTGGAGGTCAGGGCCAGCTGCTTGGCCTTTTCTTCCAGTTCCTGCCGGGCTTTCCGCCCCGCCAGATAAGCGGCCGACGGATTGTGGAACTCATCTGTGAAAAAAGGCATCATAGCCTCTAAGGCTTCGCTGCGAAGCGGCGTGGCCGCCGCGTAATCCAGATAGATGCTTTTCATCGTATGCGGAACAGCCTTTCGGCGTTATCTGTCGTTTTAGCGGCCAGCTCCTCGAGTGATTCGCCCCTTAGCGCCGCGAGGAACTCAGCCGTAACCCGGATGTGCCTGGGCTCGCAGACAGCCGGCCTTTCCGGAGCCGGTCCCAAGAAAGGCGCGTCGGTTTCCAGCAGCAGCCGGCCGGAAGGCACGTTTTTGGCGGCGGACAGCTGGGCTTCGTCGCGGGTAAAGGTCATTATGCCGTTGAGCCCTACATACCAGCCCTTTTCCAGGACCCTGTCCAGCTGTTTCTGGCCGGCCGTAAAGCTGTGGACTACCGCGCCAGGGACTTGGTAATCATCCATGATGCGCCAAAAATCCTTCCAGGCGTCGCGGACGTGGAAGATAAAAGGCAGCCCGAATGGCAATCCGGCTTCCAGCTGCATCCGGAACAGCTTCTCCTGCTCGTCTTTAGGCGAGTAGTCTTTATAGAAATCCAAACCGATTTCGCCGATAGCGACTACTTTCGGTTTGGCGGCCAGTTCTTTCAGGAAGCTCAGGTCTTTGCCGGGATTAAATTCCTTACCGTCATGAGGATGCGCGCCAACGGCGGCCCAGACATTATCGAATTCCGCGGCGTAATTTACGGCTTGGCGGGAGTCAGCGGGAGTCGTGCCAACACAGATAATACGGCCGACTCCGGCCTCGGCGGCGGAGCTTATTACCCCGTCGATATTATCGGCCAATTTTGGGAATTGAAGATGGCAATGCGTGTCTACAAACTGCATAGGTCACTTATGAGCGGGCGGCTGCTTGGCGGACTGGTGTTTAGGGAAAAGCGGCTCGGGCTGTTTCTTTATGACGCCGCTGGCGAAGGTATCTTTTATCCTTGCGGCCGTAGACGGCATGAACGGCTCCAACAGAACGCTTATTTCCTGCAGAGCGCCTACCATATAGGCCAGCGTTTCCCGTAAATGGTCCTGGTCGCCGGTTTTGGCTATTTCCCAGGGCTTGGTTTCTTCGATGTACTGGTTAAGGCCTTTCACCTGTTCCCAGACTTCGTCCAGGGCTTTATCAAAACGGCATTGGCCCAGCGCTTCCTGATAAGGGCCCATGTCGTGTTCGGCCTCCGGAATCGTGCCGGTCACCCCCTCCTGGTAGCGCAGTACCATAGCGGCCGTGCGCGACACGGCATTTCCCAGCTGGTCCGCCAGTTCGTTGTTATAGGCCGCCTCCAGGCGCTCCCAGCTGAAATCGCCGTCGCCGTAGCTGGGGATATGGCGCAGGAAGAAATAGCGGAAGGTATCCGTGCCGTACTTCTCAACGATATCCTTTGGCGCCACCACATTGCCCAGCGTCTTGCTCATTTTCTGGCCGTTAACGGTAACGAAGCCGTGTACGTACAAGGCTTTTGGCAAGGGCTGTTTAAGCGCCAGCAGCATGGCCGGCCAGATTGCCGCATGGAAACGCAGGATATCCTTGCCTATTATCTGTACGCTGGCTGGCCAAAAATCCTTATAATCCTGGTGTTCCGGGTACCCCAGGACGGTTATGTAATTCATGAGGGCTTCGAACCAGACATACATGACCTGGCTGTCATCGCCGGGCACCGGAATGCCCCAGGCGATTTTTTCCTTTGGACGGCTGACGCTGATATCCTCCAGGCCTTCGTTCAGGACAGCCAGTATCTCGTGCTTGCGGGTCTGCGGGTAGATTGCCAGCGCGCCCGACTCTATGGCCTCTTTGACCCCTGCGGTAAAAGCGCTCAGCTTGAAGAAGTAGTTCTCTTCATGGATTTTTTCGTAGGGGCGGTTATGGGCCGGGCAGATACCTTTGTTCTCTTTGACGACGCTCTCCGGGAAGAAAGCTTCATCGCCCGTACAATACCAGCCGGTATAGCTGCCTTTTTGGATGTAGTCGCTTAAGTCCGCCCAGATAAGCTGGGCCCGCTGTTCATGGGCTTCATCGGTCGTGCGGACGAACTTATCATTGCTGATATCCAGCAGTGGCAGGATATCCTGGAAGCTGGCGCTGATTTTATCGGCGAATTCCTTCGGGGTGATTCCGGCTTCAGCCGCTTTTTCGGCGATTTTGCCGCCGTGCTCATCGGTACCGGTAGAAAATACAGTTAATAAACCTCTTTGCCTGGCATACCGCGCCAGGACATCGGCCTGCACCAGCTCCATGGCGAAGCCGATGTGCGGTTCGCTATTCACATAGGGAATAGACGTAGTTACATAGAAGTTAGCCATTCAGTTAATTGTATCCGATAGATAATGATGTGGCTAGAACAGAGAAGGCTGCGGTGGGTGCGGCGGTATCTCTTCGGTGCCGAAAGGAACGCGCAGTTCATTAGCCAGCCTCTCCAGAAACACCCTGTTGGGAGGAAACAGTTTTATGGAGGCTTGGGGCAGCGTGAACCACCCGCCTCTGTCTATTTCCGGAAACCGCTGCAGCTTGCCGCTTCTTGGGGGCCACTGCATTTCAAAGGTATTACTTTTCAGCTTGGCAGGATCAACATCGCCTTCCGCAGCCCAGGCTATAACATCTTTGCCGCCGCTGGGATATTCGGCCCTGCCCAAATCTATATAAGGCCCTTCCGGAGCTATAAAACCGGTTTCTTCTGTGAACTCCCGCTTCGCCGTTTCCAGGGGCTCCTCCCTTTCGTCCATCTCGCCTTTGGGCAGCGACCACACCCCGTCATCCTTTTTAGCCCAATAGGGCCCGCCGTTATGCACGATAAAGACTTCCGGCAGCCCGTCTTTAAGCCTGTATACCAACAACCCGGCGCTAAGTTTCTTCATAATCTTGGTGGGTAATACAGGATTCGAACCTGTAACCTCTTGAATGTGAATCAAGCGCTCTAGCCGTTGAGCTAATTACCCCTGCAACAAGATTATATATTAATTCTTATCTATGAATTCGCGGCAGAAGTACTCAAAGACGGAGTTCGTCCAGCCGAATCCGGTCTGGGAAGGGTAAGCGCCCTTGGCGGGCGGCTTGCCGGGCTGGACCACGTTATATTTCTCTAAAAACACGCCGTTCTTGTTAAACCAGTCCAGATTAGTCCGCAGCCATTTCATGGCGATTCTGCGGGCTTCTTCCTCATAGCCGTATTTCCGCAGGCCTTTTACGACTAGAAAATGCAGCGGCGCCCAGCCGTTGGGGTACGACCACTGCGTAGGCATGGCGCCGGGCACAAGGTCGGTAACCTGCAGGGCATCCGTCACCGACAGGCCGCCTTTTTGCTCGAACTTCCTGAGAGAATTGACCAGTTTGGAAGCCTGGTGCTCATCGACTAGCCCGGCCCACAGCGGGTAATAAGAGGCTAGAGAGCTGACGTTCCCCCGGTGCTTTTTTACGAAATTATAATCGTAATATAGATCCTTAAGTTCGCTCCACATCAGCTTGTTCATGTTCAGGCGGCGGCTTTGGGCGGCTTCGTCCCACTTCTGGGCTTTTTCTTCCTCTCCCAGCAGGCGTTCGGCGTAAGCGAAATCCCTTTCATACTTATAAAGCAGGCTGTTTAGGTCTACCGGCAGGAAATTCAGCGCCTTATGCCCGAAGCGGGGTGTAAAATCCCAGCCGCTTTCGGCTTCGGCTAAGTCATGCAGGTAGTTGACATCGTAATATCGGCTCAGGCCTTCGTAAGCCAGGCGGGCGTTAGGTTTGGTCTTGCCCGTCCAGACCGTGCGGTATTCGGCCTCAGCTATATTGATTGCCCGCCTAAGCCACTTCTTTCCCGGGTTATAAGCCTTGTATATGTCCAGGATGAAGCTGCTTAAGAAAGGCGGCTGGCTGCGGCCCATCAGGTATGTCCGGGAGGCATTCGGTATTATTTTGAACCGCTCAAAAGTGAACAGCAGGTTCTCGAGCACACCCATGACCAGTTCCTTATGCTTATCGTCCAGTAGGCCCTGGACCATAAAGTAGCTGTCCCAGTAGTAAAGCTCATTGAAATCAAACTCGTGCCCTTCCTCATAGGCCGGTACCAGGTACGGGTGAGGCAGGCCCAGCAGGGTGTCGTCATCCTTATCGTGGAACCTGGTGAGCTTAGGCCAGTAGCCGGCAATATATTTACGGGCGGCGGCAACATCTTCGGCGCTAAGTTCCTTCTTTGAGGAACGGTTGAGTTTTGGGAGCGTGCGGGGAATTTTTGACGCGATTTTTTTTGACGTTTTTATCACCATGTAAAGCCAGCGTATGCCCCTATTACGCTTGCGTCAAGCAATAATTCCCCTTAGAAATCGTAGTTCTGGTTTATTTTCAAAGCCACCCAGATGCCCACGGCCGTACCGAGGATGCCCCCCAATATACCCCAGAATGAAAAAAGCCCGGCGTGCCAAAGCGACGGTATATAGCCGCCTATCGTGCTGAAAATAAAGACGCTGGCGTAAACGAGAGTTTTCATATGTTAATAATACCAAGTTGTTAAAGAAAGAGAGGGAGGCCCTCACGGGGCCAGCCGTCACTGACGGCTGGCCCCGGATGGCTCATCGCGCTCGCGCTCCTGTCCGCCGCTGGCGGACTGAAGCTCCGCGCGTATGAGCTGGATGATGACCGGCGGGCGCCG
>CAMLDA010000057.1 GCA_946478715.1 uncultured Candidatus Saccharibacteria bacterium
CCCTTGGAACGCCCTGACAGCATCTTCGATAGTGGAGGTGGACTTTATGTCGTCCCCGGCCTGTTTCTCTGACAAGGGGCCGGTACCATTCAGCTGATTCCAAAGGAATTCCAGCTGGACACCCAGATCGTTGGCGTTGGATATGGGGTTATTGGTGTTTATGAATTTGCTGCCCGGTGTCCACTGGACTATGCCCCAGCCGCCGTCGCCGGAGAACGTTTCGGCCGGTGTTATGGTTCCCGGCGGCGTTCCCTGGAGCCTTTGCGGCTCAAGGCCGGACTCGGCCGTCATATTGCCTATGATTCCCGCCGCCTGGATTGCGGTAAGGCCTTTGCTGATAAAGAAATTGAATATCTTTTCGGCGTTCTGGGAACCGGATAAAACGACCGAACAAGAGGAGCCGCCGGTGGATTCGTCGAAGTAGTATATCCCTGAGTCGTATAGATTTTTTTGCTCCTGGGAAAGCGCGACGGCTTGCGCCGGGACTGCGACTATCAAAAGTAATCCCAAAAGCAGGCTGAGTTTTCTCATGGGCCAGCCACCTGGATATGCTGATGGCTGCAGCCGTCATCAAAGAGGTTGTAGCCGCTTAGGAATGAAAAGGCCGGGTGGCACTGCTGCTGGCCGAACCCGGTGCTGGTTGGCATAAAGCTGGCGATGTCTTGGTCTAGTTTTTGGGCTGCCTTTATCTTGTCTGCGGACCATTGGATAGAGTCGCTTGGCCCTATAAATACGCCGTCGATGGTATTGAAGTCGGCCGCCCTGCCTCCGGCGTGCCCGTTCATACCGTCATTATGGTGGTCGCTACAAAGAGCGGACAGCGTAAAGGTGTACCCCATCTGGACCAGTTTTAGGAGCATGCCAAGGAGCTGCGGCTGCAGCGCGTCTACCAGGCAGCCCTGGCCGCCCTTGATGCTTGCACCCGTGGCCGTATTTACTATGTCGGAGCAACCGGGGCTGAAAGCGCAGTTTATTTTTCCCTGGTTGACATAAGGCACCAGCTGGGCGGCCAGGTCTTTCGATGAGCCTTGAGGCAGCGAGCCGGAACCGCCTCCGGAAGGGGTACTTACCGTGTCCGGATTCGTACCGGAGCTAAGGTCGGCGCAAGACTGCTCATCGCCCTGGTAACAAGCCGCGGCCTTCATGGTACTCGTATCGAAGACGAACATGATGATACGGTGCCAGTCTTCGCTTTCATCGCTGCAATCCTTGTAAGATTCGTCGGTGGGAGTTATATCATGGTCGGGTATGACATCCCACCTTTGTTTGCCGTCGCTGTCAGTGACTTTCTTTATGGCCACACCAAAACAGTCGTTGGCTCTTTTTATGTATTTACCCCCGTCACTGCCGTCCAGCAGCTTGGCTGCCTGGTCGGCATTCTGGTAAGGGTCCGATAGGTTAGGATCCTTCAAAAGCTTATCGGGCAGTCCATACTGTGAAAATCCCCAGTCATAGGGTTTTTCAGCCGCATGGGCCTTAGGGAAAATAGATGAAAGGGAATGGGTGAAAACAGAGCCGAAGTTGGCGAATATACCGCCGATTTTCCCTATGTCCTGCACCGGCGAAGGGCTGGTGCTATCAATTAATTTCGCAACAGCTGAGCGGTAGTCATAGGGGTTGAATAGGCGGGCGAGCCAACTTTGCGAGCGGAACTGCTGGTCCTCCTGCTTTTGTTCATTCTCAGCCAGGATAGTAGAGGCGTTGTTACCTAGCGCAATCCCGCCGGAAGCGATGGCCGCCGTATTAGCGGCCGCCCTTGCGCCATAGGCCAGCAAATCGCCGCCTACCGGTCCGCTGAAGGCGTCAGCCGCCAGCTTAGCTGTATTACCGTTAAGAATGAATCCGGACACGAAGTGCATAGCGATTGCCGAAACCGCAAATGACAAACCTTCCTTTGCTACCCAGCCGGCGGCTATAGCGGGGGTAAGAGTACCGGCGCTGCCAATCTCGGCAATAGCGCTTGAGGCAGCGGCAAAAAGACCTGCTGCTATCTGTACGGCTACACCTACTTTGCTGCATGCTAACCCTGCCGTAAAGCTGCCGCCCAATGCATCGTTTGCCCACGATTTTATCTGAGCCGCAGTGGTGTCCCCGGAAAAGGCCTGGCTATAGTCCGGAGGTAATTCTGCCAATTTTTGATCGGCTTTACCCCCATTGATCAGAGCCTGCATCGCCTGCCCTTGCCAAATTGACTGCCCGTCCTTATTTGAAAAACCGCCTACCACTTCGCCGACCTGTGACATAGACACGTCGTGGCCTGATTTTGCCTGCGCGCCGATAGCGATTAAATCCGTTGCCCTGGCGGCTGCGGGCAGGACCACTAAGTCATGATTAACTTTTATGATATCCCCGGATATATCGCGTATGAAGCATGCCCCGCCGGTAAATAACAAAGCCTTCATGACGGTGCTGTTATATTTTCCAGATTTATCCTTGATATCTTTAACGGCGGACTCACCCTCTATTTCTATCGGTTCAGTTACCGAACTCTCCCTTTTGGCTTCATCTTGCTGCTGGGCTTTCTTTCTCTGGGCGGCATTAGCTATATTATTCTCCTTATCGGCTATTGCCCTGCTAAGGGGGTGAAACAGGGACGGCAGATTAAAAAACTTTGCCAAAACCCTTGTCTTTAACCCGGTCACTATCTTACCGTTATCCAAAAGCCCCACGGTGCTTTTGGTAAGAAGCCGAGCGCTTTTTATATCGAACCGAGAGGGGTCCACACTGAATTTTGTGGAAGAGCCGGATACCGGGTCCACGCTAAAGCCGATTTTCTCTGACAAAAAGCTGGCGCGTTCATCGGGCGACATCCCTTCAAGCTCCGGGAAACTGGATTTGAGTTTTTCGGTGACGTAAGTAATCTTTGAAGGTGAGACGGTAGGACCGCGATCAATATTGACGCCGGCGTCTTCAAGCTGTCCGATAGAGCGTCCAAAAAATAAGCTGCCCAGGGTCCCTACCCGCGTTTCACCGATATCTTTGTTGCGGGCCGCCCGGAAAAGCTTGCTGAGGCGGTTCGAGGAATCGCTGTCCTGTTTGGAAAAAGGGTGCTGGAGTATCTGCGAGGCGTGTATTACCTGAAGCGGACCCACGGCGAAGAAAGATATTATCGATGCGATTGCCAGGGTGGCTATACCCCCACCCAACGCGAACTTACGGGGTTTAGTAGAATAAAAACTGCCAAAACGTACTCTTCCGGACGCGGTGGAAGAAGAGCTGTATAGGCTGCGCTCGCTTGGCGGAACCTGCTGAGAGGAATCATAGTTTACTTCACCGCCCGAAGTAGAGGTAGAGAATGAATCGGTACCGCTGTCTGAACCCGATGACGAATAACGGATTTTGCCGGGCTGAGTTGATGATGAAAGGCCGCCAGGGCTATAGCTTTTTTCTTCGGCTTTTTTTAAGTCTTCCGAATCATATATCTGGGCCATACATCACGCCCCTGCCGCTATACCGCGCCGGCATGCGGGTTCTGCCATTCGAATCCTGAACTGTTAGGTTGAGGCGGGGCTGCCGGAGCTTCCATGCCGAGCGATGAAGAGCCGAAAGAATCGGTTGGGGCTGCCGGAGCTTCCATGCCGAGCGATGACGGCATAGGCCCGGCTATTGGAGCGGAGGCCGCGGGAGGAGTTTCGTAAGCTTGCGGCGCAGGTTCGGCGGGCGCCGGCGGAGCGATTGGCTGAGGTGATGGCTCGGGGGCGGGCGGCAAAGGCGCCGCCTGGGGCTGCATCTGCTGCGGCTGAGGAGTGGTCACTATCAATTCATTTTCCGTGGGGCTGGCTATAACCTGTATGTGCACGTGATTCTGTCCGGCAAAGAACAATCCCTGGCCTACCGGGAATTGGCTTAGCCGCTTCTTTTCCTCGCTGGTCAATTTAAAGACATCCGCCAGTACATCGACGGCAGTCGGAGATTGCTTTAGAAGGATTTGCATGCTGGCGTTGGCCACTATGGCCCTGCCCATGCGGCTGGCCATGAAGTCTTCCACGTCCTGGGTGATAGTGGTTATCCCTAAGTTGTACTTACGGGCCCGTTTAGCCAAAGAGAATAAGAAGTTGGCGCTGTCTTCGTAGCGCATCAGCTGCCAGGCCTCGTCCACGATGAGCAGGCGGCGTTTTTTGTCCACTTTGGTACGGTTCCAGATATGATTCAGTACGATGTACATCGCCACTGGCCTAAGCTCATCTTCCAGGTCGCGGATGTTGAACACTACCATAGGGTTGTTGACGTTCACGTTGCTCTGCTGGCTGAATATGCCGGCGAAAGTACCGCTGGTATATTTGCGCAGACGCTGGGCCAGCTGCGGCCCCGTGCCGCCCATATGCAGCAGCGTGTCATAAAGATCGTTTATGGTGGGGGGTGCGCTGCCATGGGTCAGCGGGTCGTTGGTTATGCCGGCCTTGGCATAGGTTTCTATTAGCGCGGCGTCCAGGTCGGCTTCTTCAGATGGATTAAGAGCCGGCATACTCACCGTAGCTCCGCCCTGCTGCATCATCTGGGCTTGGGCGCCGCCCATCATCAGCCGCAGCAGGCCATGAAGGGTAATAAGATTGGACCGGAGCGCGTTATCGGCTTCATCCGCATCTACCACTCTGGGCAGGT
>CAMLDA010000058.1 GCA_946478715.1 uncultured Candidatus Saccharibacteria bacterium
CTTAACGTGTTAAGTATTTGGCTATTTGTTACCGGAGGATTCCTGGCCGGCGGCTTCGGATTCAGCGCCCTGCTCAGCCTGGCCTTCGGCGCCTTCTTCACCGCCCTCGCCTTCGGCCTCGGCCTCGGCGGCTTCTTCGGCGGCCATAGCTCGGCTTTCGGCAACGGTCGCAATGGGATGTTCAGGGTCGGTTAGTATGGTGACTCCGGATGGGACCTGTAAATCAGCGACAGTGATCTTGTCATGCAGTTCGGCCAATTTTTCGGCGCTGACAACCAGTTCATCGGGAAGGTTCTTTGGCAGTGCCTCTATCTGTACGGCATCCAGCTGGTGCAGAATCATCAGGCCGATTTTCTCGGCAGGCACATCGCCTTCGATGCGGATAGGCACCTCGGCTTCTACGGTCTCGTTCTGCTTGATAGCCTGGAAAACCACGTGCTGCAGGCGTCTTTTGACAGGGTCAAAGTGGGCGTCTTTGATAAGAGCCAGATATTTATCGGAGCCGACTTCCAGGTTAAGAGGATGGTGCTTACCGGCCTCTAGGTAGACGCCAAGCAGTTCCCTTTCAGGAGCCATTACATGGATGGATTCCTGCCCGTGATTGTGGATGACAGCAGGCACTACGCCGTCGCGGCGCATATGCTTCAGGCCTTTGCCTAAAAGTGTCCTTTGCTCTAATTTTACGGGCGCATCAATATCAGCCATTAAAAGCTTAACTCCTTAATTCTTGGTTAATTATACCATATCTCAAGGTGTACGGTTACAATAAATACGATGTTCAACGTCCATGACATAGTGCAGACCGGCGGCATCCTGGCCGTGGCCGCGATAATATTCGCGGAAAGCGGGCTGCTCCTTGGATTTTTCCTTCCCGGAGACACCCTGCTGCTGACAGCCGGCCTGTTCGCCGGGCAGGATAAGCTGCCATTATGGTGGCTGATGGCGGCGGTTATCATAGCGGCCATAGTCGGCTATCAGGTGGGATACCACCTTGGGGAAAGGATCGGGCCCCGGCTGTTCAAACGCAAGGACGGGATATTATTCAGAGAAGACTATATCGGCCGGACGCGCGAGTTTTTAGATAAATACGGCCCGGCCACGGTTGTGCTGGCGCGTTTCATCGCTCATGTAAGGACCTTTATATCGGTTATTGCGGGCGCCGGGCAGATGAACCGCGCCACCTACTTCTTTTATAACGTGGTGGGGGCCGTTCTGTGGGGCGGCGGCGTAACTCTGCTTGGATATCTGCTTGGCAGCGAGGTGCCCAATATCGACCGGTTCTTCTTCCCGGTCATCGTGGCCCTGCTTATTGCCATATATATCATTACCGTCTGGCAGCTCGGCAAAGACCCAAAGCGCCGTGCCACCCTGAAAAAAGGCCTGAAAGAAGACTGGGACTACTTTTTCAAAAACAAAAATACTTAACGAGTCAAGTATTAATATAAGGAACCCCTTCGCGGTTCCTTATCGCGCCGGGTAAAAAGTGTGATTTTTGCTTGGGCTATCTTCCGGATGAGTTAAAAGAATCACTAGCGTTTGAGCATTTTTGCTAAGAAATGGCCGGTGTGGCTGTCTTTGTTTTTGGCCACCTGCTCCGGTGTGCCTTCGGCGATTACCTGGCCGCCGGCATCCCCGCCCTCTGGTCCCATATCGATAACGTGGTCGGCGTTTTTGATAACGTCCAGATTATGTTCGATGACAATCATGCTGTTGCCGGCGTCCACCAGGGCGTGCAGGACATTTAGCAGCTTATCGATATCAGCCATGTGCAGGCCGGTGGTCGGCTCATCCAGGATATAAAGCGTGCGGCCGGTTGGGCGGCGGCTGAGTTCGCTGGCCAGCTTGATGCGCTGGGCTTCGCCGCCGGACAATGTCGTGGCCGGCTGGCCCAAGGTGATATAACCCAGCCCCACATCCACCAAAGTCTGCAGTTTACGGGCGATAGATGGGATGTTCTCAAAGAATTCCAGCCCCTGCTCGCAGGTCATCTCCAGGATGTCGCTGATAGTCTTGCCCTTATAGTGGATTTCAAGGGCCTCACGGTTGTAGCGTTTGCCGTGGCAGACTTCGCAGGGCACGTAAACGTCAGGCAGAAAATGCATCTCTATTTTGATGACACCGTCGCCGGCACAATTTTCGCAGCGGCCGCCTTTTACGTTAAAGCTGAACCTGCCCGGACCATATCCCCGCAGCTTGGCTTCGGGCATCTGCGCGAAAAGTTCGCGGATGGGGGTGAAGACTCCGGTGTAAGTCGCCGGATTTGAGCGCGGCGTGCGGCCAATAGGTGACTGGTCTATTACTATGGCCTTGTCCAGGTTCTTTATCCCTTCTATATCGTCATGGCGGCCGGGGACAGCATTGGCCCGCATCAGCCTGGCGCTGAGCTCTTTGGCCAGGATATCGTTGATTAGGCTGGATTTTCCGCTGCCGGAAACACCGCTGACGACTACCAGCTGCCCCAGAGGAATTTTGACGTCTATATTCTTCAGGTTATTTTCGCGGGCGCCGCGGATAACCAGTTCTTTGCCGTTATTTGGGCGCCGTTTTTTAGGAGTGGCTATCTTGCGCTCGCCGCGCAGGAAAGCGGCGGTGACGCTGTCTTTGATTTTGGCCACCTGCTCCGGCGTACCCGTAGCCACCACTTTGCCACCATGGACTCCGGCGCCCGGTCCTATATCAACCAGGAAGTCGGCTGTTTCTATGGTTTCTTCATCGTGTTCGACTACCAGCACGCTGTTGCCCAAATCGCGCAGTCTTTCAAGCGTGTTTAGCAGCCGTTTATTATCGCGCTGGTGCAGGCCGATACTAGGTTCGTCCAGAACATAAAGCACGCCCTGCAGGCCTGAACCTATCTGGGTAGCCAGGCGGATGCGCTGGGCTTCGCCGCCGCTGAGGCTTACGGCACTGCGGGCCAGGTTAAGATAATTAAGCCCTACATCCTGTAGGAATTTAAGGCGGGCGTTTATTTCTTTTAAAATCTGGGAGGCAATCTTGGCTTCGGTCTGATTTAATTTGATGTTATCGAAGAATCCTAGGGCGTCATCAATCGATAGTTCGCAGATATCGATTATGGAGCTGCCGCTGACGGTCACTGCCAGCACCTCTGGCTTGAGCCGCTTGCCCTTACATGCGTTGCAGGGCCGCTCCTGCATAAAACGCTCGATATCGCGGCGGATGAAGTCGCTGTCGGTTTCGCGGTGGCGGCGCTCCAGATTCGGCACTACACCTTCGTAGGTCGTGCTGAAACTGCGCCCCATCCCAAGGCTCACCCGGTAGGTTTCGTCGCCGGTACCGTACATGATGATTTCCATCTGTTTAGGCGTTAGTTCGCTGGTAGGCACGTGCAGGCTGAAGCCGTAGCGCTCGCCGACGGCCTGGAGTTTTTTCATATACCAGGCGTCAGTATTGATGCGGTTGAAGGGGCGGATAGCACCTTCGGCGATTGTCAGCCGGCCGTTAGGTATGACCAGCTCCGGGTCTACCTCCAGGCGGCTGCCTAATCCCGTGCATACCGGGCAGGCGCCATGGGGGCTGTTAAAGCTGAAAGTCCGCGGCTCCAGTTCCGGGATGGCTACGTCAGGGTGGTCCACGCAGGCGTACTTAAGGCTGTAAAGCGTATCGGACTTTTTATCGGCATTGTTTATAATCAGCAGCCCGTCAGATATATCAAAGGCCTGCTCCACGCTTTGGGCCAGCCGGCTGCGGTTCTCTTCGTTATTGACCAGCCTGTCTACTACGATTTCGATGTTGTGTTTGTAGTTCTTATCAAGCGGCGGGAATTCATCCAGAGCGTAGATGACTCCATCCACCCTGGCGCGCGCGAAACCGGCGCGCATATACTGCTCCGGCACATGTTCGAAAGCGCCTTTCTTGTCCACCACGATGGGCGCCAAGACTATCAGCCGGGCGCCTTCTTCTTTTGCGACTATCTGCTCCAGGACCGCGGCCGATGTCTGGCGGTTGACCGGCTTGCCGCAGATAGGGCAATGCGGGATCCCGGCTCTGGCAAAAAGCAGGCGCAGGTAATCATAAATCTCCGTAACTGTGGCTACCGTTGAGCGCGGATTGCGGCTGGTCGACTTCTGGTCGATGCTGATAGCAGGGCTAAGGCCGTCAATCTGGTCGACATCGGGCTTTTCCATAAGCCCCAGGAATTGGCGCGCGTAAGCGCTCAAAGATTCCACGTAGCGGCGCTGGCCTTCCGCGTAAATCGTATCGAACGCCAAAGAAGACTTGCCGGAGCCCGAAAGCCCGGTAATCACAACTAGTTTTCCGCGCGGGATTTCCAGGTCGATATTCTTGAGGTTATGCTCCCGCGCGCCTTTGACGGATATAAACTCGCTCATTTAGCCAAATGATTATACAGGTTTTCTGGGGATTTTTCTATTGGTTATAGGGTTAATCAGCCGGGATAACCGATTGGGCGTAAAGGTTAAGTTCTTCTATAAGATACTGTTTATTACTGTCCAGGCCGGGCGCCTTAGCCAGTTCTTCCAGTTTTTCAAAAAACTCTCCGGCGCGGCTTTTTTTGCCGCCGGTCAGCCGGGCCTTTCTGAACCCCTCCCAGTAGGCCA
>CAMLDA010000059.1 GCA_946478715.1 uncultured Candidatus Saccharibacteria bacterium
AGCCACGCGCGCACCGGCGCCGACTTGCCCTTCAGCTCGAGCGGCTCCTCGACCTCGCGGAGCTCGAAGTGCGAGCGCGCGGCGCGGGCGGCCCGCTCGCCGACGACTATCGTCCCCGGCTCCGCGGCCACCCTTTCGGCTACTTCCTTCTGTACCAGCAGGATAATCTCGAGCGGCGGGTTAGATGATTCACTCAGGGTTCGCA
The DNA here is from genome assembly GCA_946478715.1 of uncultured Candidatus Saccharibacteria bacterium. Next base: position 206 of record CAMLDA010000059.1, read on the forward strand.
GCAGGTTGCTTGTCAGATAATACGGTATGTTCGCTACCACTTTGTAGCCGGGAGGCAGAGCGGTCAGGTCAAACTTCAATATATCTTGATGAATGATTTCCAAGTTATCGGCCTGCAGGGTTTTACCAAGCTCCCAAGCTAAATCTTCATCGAATTCGACTGCCACCACCCTGTGAGCCCGCCTGACCAGCTGCCGGGTCAGATCGCCGGGACCCGGGCCGATTTCGAGCACGATGTCGGACTTTTCCAAGCTGGCGGCTTCACATATAGCTTCCAGGGCGGCTTCGTCCTTCAGCCAGTGCTGCCCTAGTGATTTCTTGGGTTCAAGCGCCATTTCTAACCAGTTTTAGGGATACGACGGCCCCCATGAACTGTATGGCGGCGATAATCGCGAATAAGCCTTTGAAACCGCCGGCAGCGCTAAGCAGGAAGCCGCCCAGTATCGCCCCGGTTGCCGCGAAGATCCGGTTCCCCCCTTCCCAGAATGCCCATTCCTGGGTTTCACGCCCCTTGTCTTCCAGCTTGGCGTAGGTGGTCCGCAGGGCCGGAACCAGCAAGCCGGTGCCGATGGCATTAAAGACCTGGACGGCGAACAGCTGCCATACATGGTCTATCAGCATATAGCCCAGAGCCCCGACGGACAGCCAGAAGAAACCCAGTATAACCAGCTTTTCCTGGTGTTTCTGGCTGTTTTCCCATCGCCCGAAAAACAGGATCATTAGCGCCGCCGCGTAGGTGCCCAGGCCGGATGTCAGCCCCACCATTTTGGCGTCGCCGCCTATCTTGAGCACGAATAGGGCATAAAGCGGCGTAAAGAAGGCGAACGCGAATAAATTAAGGTAGTTAGCGAACAGCAGGTAGCGGACTTTAAGATTCACCTTATTATTCTATCTTTACCAGCTGCGATACGAAAGCCAATGGTTATAAGCTCCCGCCCATCCGCCGTAGCTCCGGGCGGCGTAGCCGGAACACCACCGCAGCTGGGTAATAGGATTGGTCCGCCAATCAGACCCGGCGCCGGCCATCTTGCCGCCAGGCAAAGCCTGACAAAGCCCGTAGGCGCCGCTGGGGTTGGCGGCGGTCACCCGCCAGGTGGATTCATGGCTGACTATGAAATTGGCGTAGGCGTAATCGCCCGGAGATATCCCGGCCTGGGCCATGATGGCCGTCTTGTCGCTGTTTATATCGATGGTGGCGCCAATGGCTTCTATCTGCGGTACCGGTGATTCTATAATGGCCCGCTGGATGACTTTGCGGGTAGCGGAGCCGTCCTTTTCAGCGGATATCAGATACGTGATGGCCTGTTTGCCGGGCTCGCCTTTTTGGCGTACGACAGTCGTGCCGAAGCTAAGGCTGAAGTCATTCACACGGCTTATTGGAAAATCAATCGGGACTTCGCTGGTTTCCACATGGCTGCCCTTGGCCAGGATAAATACATGCATCCCGGGGGTAATAGGCGTTTTCACTCCGGGATCCACCTTCTCGCCGTTATCCAAAACGATATGCTTTTCACTGAGCATCTGTTCTACGGTATGGGCCTGGGTATAAGAGGGCACCTCCGTCCCGTAGAGATTCAGACTGATAGGCGTAGCGCGGGATACGATTACCTGCTCGCCGATTATGTTATCGCGGATATCGCCTTGCGAGAAAGCGGCGATGTCCTCCGGTTTGACTTTCAGTCCGGCCTGCTGGGCTACGACCCGGGCGCTTTTTTGGGCGGTAAGGGTAACGGACTTGACCCCGCCGTCCACGATCGTTACCGGCCTGGCATGGTATATGTTAATCCTGAAATTATCTTCGACTATCGGAGTATCGGCCGAAGGCTCGACTACGTCTTGCGGGATTAAATGCAGGTTCAGGCGCTTTATAAGCTCGCCAACGGTCGGGGCCTTGGTATCAATCGTTTGTTTTTTGCCGCTGTCGAATACGAACACGACATGCGAGTCGCTGGGACGGTAGGTATAACCGCCGTTTTTGCCATATACCATCAGCGCCACAATAGCGCCGCCAAGCAGCAGGCCGAATAACGGCAGAATATAAGGCCTCTGACGGATATGGCGCCGGCCGGCGTGATGCGCCGCCCGGAAAGGTTTAGTTAAAAAGTCTGGTATGAATCTCATTAAAATCCGCGCCTGCCCGCCCTGAAAACAGCGCTAAGACAGCCTTAATTATACCAAAATTAAAGGCCGCGGAGCCGCCCGTGTTAATACTTAACATGTCAAGTATTTATAGTTTTTCCAGGGGGGCGAAGGCTATATTAAGCCGCTTCGTGCCCTTGCCCTTAAAGTAGATGGTGGCATTATCGCCCTGCAGCTCCAGAACCGTGCCGACTCCGAATAGCTTATGCCTGACGCCATCGCCTTCTTCCAGCTCCGGCAGGTAGCGCGGTTCCGTGTCGGCCGCGAAACCATTAGTGAAACCATAGGCCGGTTCCGGGGACGCCGCGGGCCCGATATCGGATATGAAACGGCTGGGAGGGTTATGCAGGCGGCCGCCGTAAAGCGTCCTTTCGGTGGCATACGTAAGGTAAAGCTCCTGCTTGGCTCTGGTCATACCTACATACATCAGACGCCTTTCTTCTTCCATCTCGGAGGGATCATACAGCGCGCGGCTGTGCGGCAGGATGCTTTCTTCCAGGCCGGTGATAAATACCACCGGGAACTCCAGCCCCTTGGCGGCATGCAGCGTCATCAGTACCACTGCGTCGCTGCCCAGATCGGCGCTGTCCAGGTCGCTTACCAGCGAAACCTCTTCCAAAAAGCCGTCCAGACCGGAATCAGCGTATTCGGCGGCAACGCTCAGCAGTTCCTTGACGTTCTCTATGCGGGCTTCTCCCTGGGGGGTCCCGTCCTGCAGAAAAGCCAGGTAATCCAGCCTGCGCAGCAGCCCGTCAATCAGGGCGGCGGGGAGCAGCTCTTGAGCCTGGTTCCTGAAGCTGGCGGCAATATCAGCCAGGTCGATAAAACCGGACCGGGCTTTCGGAGTGATTCCCTGGCATTCGCCTGCCCGTGACAGGGCTTGCTGCAAGCTGTAACCGCTTGCCGCCCGCCATTCATGAAAATTCTGCAGCGACCTGGCGCCTATACCGCGGGCCGGAACGTTGACTATGCGCTCAAAGCTGATTATGTCCTCGGGCTGGTAAATAAGCCTGAGGTAAGCCATCACGTCCTTTACTTCTTTACGGTCATAGAACCGGACGCCGCCGACGATCCGGTATGGCAGCCCGTAATGCACAAGGACCTCTTCCAGCGCGCGGCTTTGGGCATTGGTGCGGTACAGGATGGCGAAATCCTTGTATTGTCTGGCCCGGATGTCCACAGCCGAGCGTATCCGCCTGACAATCGTCTCAGCCTCAGCCCGCTCAGACGTCACCTGCAGGACCTGGATGGGGCTGCCTGCCCCTTCAGCCGTCCACAGTTTCTTATCGGTTCTGGTGCCGTTCTTGGCGATGACGTTATGCGCCGCGTCCAGGATATTCTTGGTGCTGCGGTAGTTCTGTTCTAGCTTGATTACCTGGCAGCCGGGATAGTCTTTTTCAAAGTTCAGGATATTGCGGAAGTCGGCGCCCCGCCAGGAATAGATGCTCTGCCAGTCGTCTCCCACCACGGCTATGTTCTTATGCTCCCCCGTCAGCAGCTTGACCAGCTTATACTGGGCGGCGTTGGTATCCTGGTATTCGTCTACCATTACATAGCGGAACTGCTTCTGCCACTTCCGGCGGATTTCCGGATTCTGGGCCAGCAGTGTTACGGTGCGGCCGATAAGATCGTCGAAGTCCAGAGCGGAAGCGTCTCTGAGCGATTTTTCATAAAGCGGGAAGACCTTTGCCGCGGCCCTGGTCGCCGGGCTGTATTCGGCGCTGGCGGCGTATTCCGCCGGGCTTATCATCTCATTCTTAGCGCCGCTGATAAGCGACGATATAAGACGGGCCGGGAAACTTTTCTCGTCCACCCCCGCCAGCCTGGAGGCCTGTTTGACGGCCGCCTGGCGGTCACCCTCGTCCCATATGACGAAATTGCGCGGTATGCCGCTGTGCTCTCCGTCCTGGCGGAGGAGCCGGACGCAGATGCTATGGAATGTCCCCATAAAGGGCATGAAGCCGCGGTTTTGCGCGGCCTGGCTCAGAAGGCCGGCTACGCGTTCGCGCATCTCGCCGGCGGCCTTATTCGTGAAAGTGACGGCCAGGATGTTATAAGGAGTAGCCCT
>CAMLDA010000060.1 GCA_946478715.1 uncultured Candidatus Saccharibacteria bacterium
GAAAAACTGGCCCAGGCCGGCAAGAAAGACCTGGTGCTGATTGCCGAAGATGTGGAAGGCGAAGCTCTGGGCACGCTGGTGCTCAACCGGCTGAAAGGCGTGTTCAACACGGTGGCGGTAAAGGCTCCGGCCTTTGGTGACCGGCGCAAGGACATCCTGAACGATATCGCTATCCTGACAGGCGGGGAAGTTGTCAGCGAAGACACCGGTACTACCTTTGAAAACGCCGACCTGTCCGTAATCGGCACAGCCCGCAAGGTAATCGTCACCAAAGACGACACCACCATCATCGAAGGCGCCGGCAGCGCGGCTGATGTCAAAGCCCGCATCGCCCAGATAAACAGCCAGATTGATGCCGCCAGCAGCGAGTACGACAAAGAGAACCTGGAAAAGCGCCGGGCCGCGCTTTCCGGCAAAGTCGCCGTGATTAAAGTGGGCGGCGCCACCGAAACCGAAATCGAAGAAAAGAAGTTCCGGGTGGACGACGCCGTGGCAGCCGTTAAGGCCGCGCTGGACGAAGGTATCGTCCCCGGCGGAGGCGTTACGTTGGTGGATATCGCCAAGGCCATTTCACCGAGCGGCTCGGATTCAGAGGCCGCCGGCGCCAATCTCTTAAAGAACGCTCTGGAGCAGCCTTTCCGCATCCTGCTGACCAACTCCGGCCTGAACCCGGATGAGTGGCTGCCTCAGGTCAAGAAAGGGAAGGGCGGCATGGGTGTGGATGTGAACCGTCCTGAAAAGCTGGCCGACCTGAAAGCAGCAGGTATAGTTGACCCGACGAGAGTTACGAAAGAGGCGGTACAGAACGCCGCCAGTATCGCCGGTACGGCCATGACCATGGGCGCCGTAGTGGTGGAAGTCCCAGAAAAGACACCGGCCGCGCCGATGCCCGACATGGGCGGCGGCATGATGGGTATGTAAGAAGATTAACAGCCCGGTTAGTAAAATCCCGCTACTATAAGCGGGATTTTATTTAGGTTTTTGGCGGGTTAGTAAATTTTATGATATTGTAAAGTAAATAAGGAGTCGGGTTTTGAAGCTTATAGAAGAAGAGGAAGAGAAAGAAAAGATAGCGCCGCCGGATGAACCGCCGGCCTTGGAGCCTCCCGAAGCCAGCCGTTCTTCGGTGATTGAAGAATCAGAGGCCAGAACCGGCGTGCCGCCGGTAGTCCGGTGGGTAGTGCTGGCGATTATCGCGCTAATCATCATATTCCTGTTGGTCCTGTTCGCCAGGTGGATATATCATTCGGTGCATAAGAACAAGCCTGCCGTAACCGGCAATACCAATACACCGACAACCAGCCTGAATAATAAGATAGGGACCGAGTCGCCTAAGAACAGCGGTTCTTCCGGCGGCGGAAACCGCCAGGGCAGTGCCGCCTCGGGCCAGAGCGGCCAAAAGCTTCCCAATAATGGCCCTGGAAACGTAGTGGGCGTATTTGCCGGCAGCGCCATAGCCGCCGCCGGACTGCATTACATAATCAGCCTCAGGCGGTTTAACAAAAAAGGCTGCTAAGCGCTGGGTTCGGCTTCGCCGTTGTGCTGGGTAAAGTAATTTATCTCGTTGACTACATCCAGCAGGGCTTGGGCGCGGGCTTTTTCATCGGAGATCTGGCTGGCGGCCTCGTAGGCGTCTTTAACCAGGGATGAATTATCGGTTGCCTGAATCAGCATCATAGTCGTTTTGAACCTTTCTTCGGGAGTCTGGTCCAGGTGCCCTACTAGAGGCTGCAGGCTGTGCAGGGCCTGCTCCTTAAGCTGCAACAGGTTGTCGTCGTTTGAAGCCGCCGCGCCTGAATCGGCCGGCGCTGCCGGTTCTGACGGAGTGTCGGAAGCCGGTGCCGGATCCGGTGCGGACGCCGGAGCGGGGTCGGGTGACGGCGTATCGGCGAATGGGTTTGACTGCATCATAGACGCCTGCGGCGCCTGAGCTGAATTGTTATTATCTGCAGATTGCGTGTCGTTTTCGTTTAAGCCGAACATCCCACCCCCGTGATACTTGTTTTTAATCTTAACTGTTAATCATTTACAATTATATCTAAAGGATAAGCTTAATCAAATCAGCATGCTAGACGATCTTAAATACATCCATCAGCGGGACGGGCAGGACGCCCTGGGTATAGCCGAACGCCAGGCTTCCCAGCTGGAATATAAATTCGAATGGCCGGCGCACAGCGGCGATTACCAGAATATCGTCTTCGCGGGGATGGGCGGTTCGGCGCTGCCGGCGCTCTTAAGCCGGTCCTGGCCGGGCTACAAGCTGCCGTTTGAGGTCTGCCGCCAGTATGACATCCCGGCCTACGTATCCGGCAAAACGCTGTTTATAGCCGCCAGTTATTCGGGCAACACCGAAGAGACTCTGACCGCGTTGGCCCAGGCGGAGGAGAGGGGCGCATCTATTGCCGTCATAGCCGGCGGAGGCAAGCTGGAGGAAGTTGCCCAAGCCAAAAATTACTTGTTCATGAAGATTCCCAAGGCCGAACAGCCCCGGTACGCTGTCTTTTACATGCTGGTCGCCCTGGTGAACATCCTGGAAGCCGCCGACCTGCTTAATGAGAGGGAGGTTTCAGCCCAGCTGGCCCAGGCCAGCCAGTATCTTAAAGAGGCCGTGAAAGGCTGGGTGGCCACCGTACCGCAGGAAAATAATCCGGCCAAGCAGCTGGCCATGGAACTGGCCGGCAAATCCGGCGTGATATACGGCGGCCCGCTGATGGCCCCGGTCGCCTATAAATGGAAGATAAATTTCAACGAAAACGCCAAGAACGTGGCATGGTGGGGGCAGTATCCGGAGTTTAATCATAACGAATTCATAGGCTGGAGCAGCCACCCGGTTGATAAGCCTTACGGCGTAGTGGACCTGCGCTCAAGCTTTGAGAACCCGCGTATCCGGCAGCGGTTTGAATTATCGGACAAGCTGCTTTCGGGCCGGCGCCCGGCTGCCCATGTGGTAGAAGCCCAGGGTGAAACCCTGCTGGAGCAGCTGCTATGGGCCGTCAATTTCGGTGATTTCGTAACTATTTATTTAGCGCTGCTTAACGGCGTCAACCCGGCGCCCGTGGACCTGGTGGAAAAGTTCAAGCAGGAGCTCAATACTTAAATCACTCTCTGCGAAGGGCGTCTATGGGGTTCTTGCGGGCGGCTTGTACGGCAGGAGCCAGGCTGAAGATTATACCGGCGCCTATGGATACGCCGGCGGCCAGAAACAGGGTAAGCGGAGAGATAACCGGCTGCCACCCTGTATAAAGCCTTAAAATCACATTTATCAGATAGGATATGACTATACCTATGACTCCACCGCTGACGCTCAGCACCAGTCCTTCTACCAGGAACTGATTGAGTATCTGGCGGTTAGTGGCCCCGATAGCTTTTCTGATACCGATTTCACGGGTTCTTTCACTGACGCTTACCAGCATGATGTTCATGATACCGATGCCGCCTACCAGCAGGGAGATGGCGGCGATAGCCGAGATAAAATTGGTGACCGTGTTAAGCACCTGGTCGGTAACGCCCAGGAGCTCATCCTGCTTTAGGACGGAAAAATCCTGGGTGCCGCCGTGGTCGCGGGAAACCGTGCCGCGTATCTGGGCGGCGACCGAGTCAATGTTTGCTCCCTGCCGGACCTTAACTAGAATCTGCAGGATATTATTGTGGTTGTTGGTAAGTTTATCGGCGGCATCGGCAGGTATGAAAATCGAAGAGTCATAATCGGCGTGGGCGATAGAAAGCAGCCCGCCGCTTGACGGCGCCAGGACCCCGTGCACGATGAAGTCCTGCCCGTTGATATGGACCGTGGAACCCACCGGATTAAGCACCCCGAACATCCTGCTGGCTATCCGGCTGCCAATTACCGCAAACCCCTGGTCCTGGTCGTCCGCCGGGAATGAAGAGCCGTAATCTAGTTTCTGATGCAAAACATCAAAGAGCTGGGGGCTGGTGCCGGCCACGAAAACGTTGTCCAGTTCGCCCTTGTCGCCGCTGGCTACATTCGTAACGAATTCTATCGGCAGCGCCTCTTTGACCGAGGGCAGGGATTGTATGGAGTCGACATCGCTTGAGGTAAGGGTGCTCGGGGCAAGCAGGGAATAAAGGTTCAGGCTACTCAGGCCGCCCTGGCGGGTGATGACTTTCCCGGGCCTGACCGTCAGGACGTCATTCCCCAGCCGGTTTATCTGGCCTACTATCTGGTGCTTTAACCCGTCGCCCAAGCTGACCACGGTAACTACGGACGTGATGCCGATTATGATACCCAGCATCGTAAAGGTGGCCCGCCAGCGGCTTTGGTGCAGGCTGGAGAAAGCCGCTTTAAAATTACCGGACCACATCAGTTTTTGCTCCTGGAAGCCATTTTACGGCGCGGCTTACGCTTGGCTTTTGATTTGGTATCCGCCCCCG
>CAMLDA010000061.1 GCA_946478715.1 uncultured Candidatus Saccharibacteria bacterium
CCCCGGCCAGTAGGTGGGCCCTATAAGCATGATAAGGTGCGCTCTGGCGTTATCCGGCACGGCATAGATACCGGCGGAGTGGGCGATGATAATATCGGCATCGCGGCGGTTCTTAATAACTTTATAACCGGCTTTTTCCAGTTCGCTTCTGAACTGGCGGGTATGCATAGGGCCGCCCGAAAACCCTTCAATCAGTGCGGCGGTTTTCATACCAAGGCCGTTAATTTTTTTTCTATGACTTTGTCGCGGTCGTTCAGGACAAAACGGCATTTAAGCTTTTCGCCGTTAAGAACCCTTGGCAGCCAGTATTGGTCGTCATCCCACATCTTATCGAGAGGCAGCTCATCAATCCTGAACCACTTTGGCGCCATCTCTTCGGTCTCAGCCGGTTCGCCCTCCCAGGAGCGGCATAAAAAAACGTCTACTTTGTGCAGCTCGCGGCTTTGCGGGCCCATTTCGTCAAAGACGATATCCGCAACCTTTTCATATTCGGCAGGCACTACCATCGCCTCCTCTTGGGCTTCGCGGACCATCGCGCCTTCCACGGTTTCGCCGTCTGACACCTTGCCTCCCAGGCCGTTCCAGCGCCCGGCGCCGAACCCTCTTTTCTTCATTGCCAGCAGGACTTTGTCTTCTTTGGTCAGAAACACCAGGGTTAGCTGCTTCATAAATCGATTTCGATACTTGTCGGGCAGTGGTCGCTGCCCATAACCTTGGGATGGATATCCGCCGCCTTAATCTTGCCTTTAAGCGATGCGGATGCCAGGAAATAGTCTATACGCCAGCCGACGTTCCGGGCTCGGGCGTTCGCAAAGTGGCTCCACCAGGTGTAGTAGCCGTTCCCTTGGTGAAACAGACGGAAGGTATCCAGAAAGCCGGCATCCAGAAAATTCTGAAAACCTTCGCGCTCTTCGGCCGTAAAACCTTTCTTGCCCCGGTTGGGCTTGGGATTCGCCAGATCATCCTCGGTGTGTGCTACGTTCAGGTCGCCGCAGAATATGACGGGCTTGGTCTTTTCCAGCTCTTTTACGTAAGCCAGAAAGGCCGGGTCCCAATGTTTATGGCGCAGCGGCAGGCGCTGAAGGTTGTCCACGGAGTTCGGTGTATACACCGTAACCAGCCAGAATTTATCATACTGCGCGGCGATTACCCTGCCTTCGTTAGCGGCGTCGCGGGTCCGGCTGTCTACTAAATCGTATTTCTTGGAAAAACTGTCAGGAAAGCCGTTAACGACTTTCAGGGGTTTAATTTTTGTGAATATGGCGGTGCCGGAGTAGCCTTTCTTTTCCGCTGAGTTCCAGTATTCCTCGTATCCCTCAAAGTCGATTTCGGCCTGGCCCTGCTGGGCTTTGGTTTCCTGCAGGCAAAGTATGTCAGGATTCTCTTTGGCCATGAATTCCTGCAGGGCCCCTTTGCGCACCACCGCCCTTATGCCGTTAACGTTCCATGAATAAATTCTCATCTGCTTACGCGCTTGGCTTCCCTTTCCTGCTGGCGGCGTTTGATAGATTCGCGCTTATCGTATCGTTTTTTACCCCTGCCAGGAGCTATCCTGAGCTTAATATACCGCCCCTTTGTCAGAAGTTCCAGGGGTACGATAGTGCCCCCCTGCCCGCGTTCGCCGATAAGGCCGTCAATCTCTTTGCGTTTAGCCAGTATCTTGCGGCTGCGGGTCTGGGCGTCTTCAGCTATGGATATGCCAGCGCTGCCGGTTATCTGGGCGTTTATTAGCCACAGCTCCCCTTCTCTTTCGGTGACGTACGCGCCGCGCAGCTGGCCGTGCCCCATCCGCAGGGCCTTGGCTTCGGCGCCCGTCAATTCCAATCCCACCACCAAAGAATCGCCGAGCTCATAATCGTAACGCGCCCGCCGGTTCACTATTCTTTCCGGAGAATGAGATTTCTTTCCCATCCCCTTATTTTAGCCTAATTGCGCGATAACTTGGCGTTGTGGGCTTCAGCCTGCTCGACAGCTTGCTGAACGGTCTTCCAGATAGCCGGCTGGTGCTCCTTGACCTTCAGCCAATACCACCACTCTGCACCCCAAAGATCAATCGTACGCATTCCGGTAGCTTCGCCGTATGCTATGCGGTCCTTCATGCGCTGCGGGTTCATGGATTTGTATTGTTCCTGCAAGGAAGTATCGGTTATGGCCTGCCCCTTTGGCGTCCAAGGCTCCGCCTGCAGCTCGTGGATGATCATGTCTTTTCCCGATACAAGCTCTTCGCTGCCAGCCAGCGCCGAGTAAAACCATGACGGTAATGGATATTCAAAATAACGGTGCGTGAAGGTCGCGTCCCATACCCGCTTATAGACGGAAATAGCGAACACATCCGGAGTCGGCTTGCCGACTGGGATACCGATCCAGTTGTCGCTGCGGCTGATAATTACCTGGTGGGCCGTGTCCATGCCTTTGACCAGGTTGTATTCGCTTACTAGGCGGTTGCGGTCAAAGTCTTTGCACTCACCGAAAACCTTCATAAAGAACTCATTCTCCAGCTCGTAATCGTGCAGGGCCGGATTATTCTTGTAATGATTGATTACCGCCTCCATGAACTTGTACAGCTGCGGTTCCCAGGACTGCCGGTTATTCGGGTCGATAGTGACCCAGCCGGGCTCATGGCATTCGGGCCAGCGCGGCTGGCGCAGGCCGATAGAAAGCGACACCCTCGCCCCATACTTGTTAGCCAGTGCGAACTGCCAGTCGAGTTTGGAAAAATCATAATGCCCCGGCGTGGGTTCGATGTCGCTCCAGTAGCTGACCAGCCTGACTTGCTTCAGCCCTAAGCCGTCCTGGCTTACAGGTTTCAGCATGGCCTTGAGAGTATCTTTGGGGTCAAGGCCGAAATTTTCGGCATAGTCCGGGATGAAACTGGCGCCAAGGACTATGGGCTCTTTGTCGTGCTTATGTATATACCATTGCCCGATTCCATAAGCGGCGCCGGTAAGAACCACGAAGACCGCGATTATTACGAATAAGATGCGCCGCAACCAGCCGCTATGCCAAAAATAACCCCAGGCAACGCCTGGCCACTTTCTTATACCCGCCCTGTTTTTTTTCTTGTTCAAGATATGACCTTTTATCAGCTTTTGCGTGATATCCTAGTAATGCTTAGATATCTTATGCCTAACAAATCGCTAACGCTTACTATAGTTATACCAGTCTTTAACGAGCAAGACCATATACAAACCTGCCTGACTGCTATCGCCTGCCAATCAGAGATGCCTAACGAAGTCATAGTGGTGGATAATAACTCCACGGACGATACGCTCAAAATCGCCGCCTCGTTTCCTTTCGTAAAGCTGCTCAAGGAACACCGCCAGGGTGTCTTGTTCGCCAAGAACAAGGGGTTCAAAGCGGCAGCCGGCCGGATTATCGCGCGCATAGATGCAGATACCATCCTACCCCCGCGGTGGGTCAGCCAGGTAAAAAAACTGATGGCCGATAATTCCACGGCGGCCATAACCGGTCCTGTGAACTATTACGACATGCCATTTCCAGACAGCAACCATCATCCGGACCACTGGATGCGGGCGTCCATTTATAACTGGTCGCCAAAGAGCCCTTTCTTATTCGGCTCGAACATGGCAATCAGGAAATCGGTGTGGGAATCTGTCCGCAAAGAGCTGTGCAGCGACACCTACATGCACGAGGACCTGGACCTTGCCATCCACCTTTATAAGCGCGGACATAAGATAGTCTATTCCAAGCATCTGCTGGCGGGCGCCTCGGGAAGACGCTATAACGATTCGCCTAAAAGGTTTTATAAATATATATCCATGTACCGGCAGACTTACCTGCGCCACGGCCTGCACAGCCTGGCGATTTATTCAGCTACCGGAGTCTATGCCCTTGGTTACGTTGTTCTTCATCCCTGGCTTAGGGTATGGTACCGCCTTTATTCGGCGATTTGGCCGCTGGTGCCGCTTACTTTACAGCCGCGCAAGAACCCGATGAACGACATATGACAAAATTCCCTGAAGTTTCGGTGGTGATTCCGGCCTATAATGAGGCTACTTATATCGACAGGCTGCTCAGCGCCTTATTGCGGCAGAAGGATGTGGATTTCGAGGTTATCGTGTCGGACGCCGAGTCACGGGACGGCACCAAAGAAATAGTCGATTCCTTCATGGGCAGACTGCAGATAAGCTTCTACGAAGCCCCGCCTAAAGGGCCGGCATTCGGGCGCAACCAGGGAGCCGGGCATGCCAGCGGCGAATGGCTTCTGTTCTTTGATGCCGACGTGGACCTGGATGACGAGCTGTTCATTCGAAAGCTGGTGGACGGCGCTTTGAGCAGGGGCTGGTCGACTGCCAGCGGACAGCTGAAAGTCGGCGGCAATTCATTTTTGGGAAAAATCGGCCACAACCAGGGGTATCTGA
>CAMLDA010000062.1 GCA_946478715.1 uncultured Candidatus Saccharibacteria bacterium
GAGGAGTCGAACCTCTAGCTTCTCCTTAGGACGGAGTTATTTTATCCATTGAACTCCAGGGGCGCTCGTCGAAGCCGACGTACCGGCTTCCGTAAGCTATTCTAGCTTACTTTCAGCCTCAGGTCGTCTCCTCCTCTCAAATCGGCGGATTATTGCGCTGCGGAAATCCGCCGATTAGGAATAGCCTGCCTAACTCTTTAATTCTTTTTTCGCTACAATATAAACCATGAGCGAAAAGCAGGGCGGTGAACAGCCCTCTAAAAAGAAGAAACACTTCAAAGAACAGTTCGAAGAAGAAGACACGCTTCTGGTGTTCCGCAAGCACCCCATCATCATGCGCAAGGGCCTCATCCTGGCTTCTTTCGGAATGCTCGTGGGCCCGCTGTATACCCTGGCTCTCATTTATATCCATAAGGACAACCCGCCGTCCATAGCTTTCTTTTTCGCCAGCGTCCTGGCCAGCTTTATTTTTGCCTGTATCCTTATATTCCCATGGTGGGTCAAGTGGTACTTCAGCGTCTACATCATGACCAGCAAACGGTTCATCCAGCAGACCCGCAGCCTGCTGCAAGTAAATGTGGTCGATATCGGCCTTGACCAGATCCAGATGATTAATTATCAGATAGCCGGCCTGGAAGAGACACTGCTCCATTTTGGTACAATAGTGGTACAAACTTACGTGGGCGACTTGGTGATACGGCAGGTGCACCATCCGGAGAAAATCCAGAACAAGATGGTGCATATTTTACGCGATTTAGGCATCCACCATACCGCCAGGCCCATGCAAAGAGAGGAAGCGGCCGAACAAGCCTGATTTATGGTCAGAAAGAAAATAAGCAAGAAATTAAAGCCTTTTAAGAAGCGGGCCAAAGAGGTTAAGAATCTGGTGCCGGCGGCCGTTACGGAAAAGGCGGCCGAACTTAACCCCCTTAACCCTACGCTCCCTGAGCCGCCCAGCCTGGAAGATGTGCCGCGCATAACCAACGAGAATATCGGCGAGCACCGCGAACAGGTATTAAAAGGCGCCCGCAAATACATCTATCCGCTGCGGCATTCCACGCGCACCATCGTGGCCATAACCCTTACGGTCATAATTACCGCCATTATCGGCCTGTTCGTGTACTGCTCCCTGGCTTTATATAAGTATTACCAATACAACACCTTCGTTTACAGGATAACCCAGGTTGTACCTTTCCCGATTGCCAAGGCCGACGGGCACTACGTCAACTACGAGAATTACCTGTTTGAGCTGCGGCGCTACGTCCATTATTACGAATCGCAGCAGCAGCGTAATTTCGCCGGTGCTGACCACGACCAGCTAGTGCAGTTCCGCAAGCAAGCCCTGCAGAAGGTCATAGACGACACTTATATCAAAGACGTCGCTCGCAAGAACCATGTGTCGGTATCGAACAAAGAGGTTGATGCCCGTCTTAACGAAGTGCGCGAACAGAACCGCCTTGGCGGCAACAGCAAGGTGTTCGCCAACGTGCTGCGCGATTATTGGGGCTGGTCCGTAAATGACTTTAAGCGCAGCTTAAAGCAGGAAATCCTGTCCGAAAAAGTAGCGGCCAAACTGGATATAACGGACAGCAGAAAAGCCGATTCCGTAGCCGCCCAGGCCAAGGCCGGCGCGGATTTCGCCAAGCTGGCGGCCCAATACTCAAGCGACCCGGCCGCCAAAGCCAGCGGCGGGGATTACGGATTCGCAATCACCAAAACCAACCCGAACGTGCCTCCGGAAGTAATAGACCAGCTTTTCCAGATGAAAACAGGGCAGGTGTCGGGTGTCATATTGGCCAGCCCTATCCTGGCCGGGCAGGGCCCAACACTGCAGATAGTGAAGTTAACCGGCGTCAGCGGGGACAGCGTAACCGCCCAGCATATCGTTATAAACCTGAAAGACGCCTCCAGCTATATAAAACAGCTGCAGATCAAAAAGCCGCCGCATCCCTACGTTCATTTCTAGCCCGCAGCATTAAGTGGGAGGGAGCAGATTTCATATCCTTTGCAAAATCACCTCTGTTTTTGATAAAATACCCCAGTTGCGGGCTCGTAGTGTAGCGGTTAACACGCCTCCCTGTCACGGAGGAGATCGCCGGTTCGATCCCGGTCGGGCCCGCCAAGTCAGGACTAATTGCAGCCAAACTAGAAAAACGCGCAATCAAGCAGCGCGTTTTTAGTTTGGCCTGGCATTATCCTTCCTTTCCGCTCGCCTTATCCTCAAGGCTCGCGGGTTAGATGTCTTGGCTTCTGCTATCATGTAATTGAAGTAAGCGGGAGTAAGGCGATGAAACTCAAACTGGTGCAGCGCAAACAAGAGGCTCCGGACGCGGAGTCGTTCATTCTTGAGCCATCCGAGCCTATCAGCTGGGAAGCGGGGCAGTATATGCACTACGTTTTTCCGCACCAGAATGAAGACGCCCGCGGCCACGAACGCTGGTTCACTATATCTTCGGCGCCGTTTGAAAAACATCTGATGATAACCACCCGCTTCGCCGCCGACAGGAGCAGTACTTTCAAGTCCAGCCTTAAAGCCATGAGCGTAGGCCAGGAGATAGAGGCCGACGGTCCCAAGGGCAGCTTTACCATGGGTGATCCGGCAAAAAAACATATCTTCATCGCCGGCGGTATCGGTATCACTCCTTACCGCTCAATGCTGCTGCAGCTTGATCATGATAACCAGCCCGTCAATGTGGAGCTGCTTTATGCGAACCGCGATGATAAGTTTGTGTTCAGTAATGAACTCGGGGCTCTGATGGCCAAGCATCCAACCTTCAAAATCCGCCAGTTCGTCGGCGACCGCCATATAGAGGTATCAGACCTTAAGCCGTATGCCGATGACCCCGACAACATTATTTATGTATCCGGTCCGGAACCGATGGTGGAAGTTTTTGAAGACATCCTTAAAAGCCGGCTTGGCGTGCCGGCAGAGCGCGTAAAGCTGGACTTCTTCCCGGGCTATCCCCAGGAATAAAAAGGCTCCTTTTAGGAGCCTTTTTAAAACGCGGGCTTCGGCACTTAGGCGCGGTGCTCGGCGTCCCTGTGCATCAGCCCGAAAGCGCGCAGTATGGCAATCAGTATGACCGCTCCGATGATGGCGATAATCAGGCCGGCGATACTGAAAGCGCTGACCGTGATGCCGAACAGTACGCGGGCCAGCCAGCCGCCTATCAGCGCGCCGATGATGCCGACCACTATGTTGGCAAAGCCGCCTTGCTCCCGGTTGGTGTGCATTATCATGGATGCCAGCCAGCCGGCCAGGGCGCCAAAGATTATCCATAGGATTATATTCAGTACCATCTGTCCCTCCTTATTTTTAATACCCAAGCTATTGTGGGCTAAGTCATCTATAAACTCCGTAACTTATCTAACGGACTTTCAGGGGGTAATTTTACGCCGGCCGGACGCTTATGCTAAACTAAGGTTTTAGTGAGTACACTAGAAAAACCAACAACTCCACAGCCGGAAACAGGCACGATACCCGCCGAGCAGGCGGGTATTTTTTTAGAGACGCTGGATATCTATCCTCCGGAGTTCGTGCTTCTACAGCACGCTATCGCCCGGATTAACGCGCTGCAGAGAGAGCACGGCGATATACAGCAGGTAGTGTCCTTGGACTACCGCCAAATCGACATCTACCTTCAGACTTAAAGGCTTTTTGCCCCGTCGCTTGAGGATAAGCAGCGGGGAAAGAATCGAGCCGGCCGTAAATGAAAAAGCGACGATTATTTATCGCCGCTTTTGAATAACAGACCGTGCTCGATTCTGGTGCGGGCGGCGGGAGTCGAACCCGCGTCTCGACCTTGGGAAGGTCATATAATAGCCGTTATACGACGCCCGCATGGAGCCGATGGTGGGACTCGAACCCGCGACCCCCGCTTTACGAAAGCGGTGCTCTAGCCAGCTGAGCTACATCGGCGTTAACAGATAGAGTATAACAAAATTAACCGGACCCCCGGCTTCTTTTGGTGTAAAATTACATAAGTGGAAATTCCAAAAAGGTTCCTTCATGACCGTTTGGTCCTGTTGCTCATCACGGCCACATCCATCCTGGTAGTGCTGGGCGTCAGCTTGGTTTTGCTTCGTTTTGACGTGGCGCGCAATCCTACCACCATCGTGGCCTACCGGCCGAACGTCACCGGCACGCAGTACCTTTCCGGCAAGCCCATAGATATCTACAGCCTGGCTGTCTTCATGGTATTCACCTCGGTGGCAGCTATCATCATAAGCTCGCGTATCTACCAGGCTAAACGCCACGCCGCGCTGTTTCTGCTGAGCGCCACCATTTTTTTACTCATCCTTTCAACCATCGTGGCTAATTCGCTAATCTCTATCCAGTAATTTATGCGTTCC
>CAMLDA010000063.1 GCA_946478715.1 uncultured Candidatus Saccharibacteria bacterium
AAGAAATGATATGAAGAAGCCCCCGCCGGGGCTTCTTCGGTGAAGCTCACCTGCGGGGGCTGGTGCGCCGCGTCTCCAGGCGGTACCGGTCGTTGTAGCTGCCGGGCCGCTTGTCCGCGACGATGCGGAACTCCTTGCCGGGCGAGTACTTTCGCCAGGCAGAGAGCTGGTTCAGGATGTACTCCGTCTCCGCGTAGACCAGCGAGAAGTCCGCCCGGTAGAACCAGTCGTCCGCGGCCATGAAGCTGAGCCGTCCCAGGCGGAAGCGGCTGCGCTTGCGCCAGACCTTGACGAACCTGGCCTTCATCTGCGTGTCTCCGCCGATGTCCAGGACCATCGCGATGAAGCCCTGTGTGCAGCGGAGCTTGTGCTCCGCGAAGCTGTCGTTCGCCATGACCGCATGCGCCCAGCCGCCGGCGAACAGCTGCCGGAACCGCTCCTCGTCGCCGCCGGCCTTCTGGTTGAACAGCTTGATCAGGTCGTAGACGTAGCCGGAGCCGCTGAGCGCTTCGCGGATGGATGCATCCGGCTGGACCTCCTTGATGATGCTCCGCAGGCGATCCAGCAGCTGGCGCTCGCGCTCCTCCTCGTCGCGCTGGCGCGCGAGCTGGGGCTCCGCCCACTCGTCGGCGGCCTTGAAGACCTCCTTGAGCATCGCGTTGGTCAGACCCACCCGGTTGCCGCAGCCGGAACACATGCTCTCGGGCGTGCGGTCTGCCTGGCGGCTGCCAACATCGCCCCCCAGGACGAAGGCGAACCTGTTGTGGCCGCCGCAGTTCACCACGCACGGCCTGATTACGACCGTGTCGATGGCGTTCCGCCAGGCTCCGCCGTGCCACCTGAAGCGGCAGCGTATGTCGCTGAGCGTCTCAGCCAACACTCCTCCTATCCGAAAGGTTCCAGCAGCCTCGCACTGGCTGCTTATTGCCTCACCTCAGATTGGTGATATGTATATTTTACAATAAAGAGATAAAATAATCAATATATGTAGAGGTTATGCATTTAAATAACTTTTGCGTTTGCTACCATAGAGGCATGAGAAAAATAGTCGTTGTATCAATGATTAGCATGGACGGTGTAATGCAGGCGCCGGGCGGACCAAAAGAGGACACGTCAGGCGGTTTTAAATACGGCGGCTGGACCTGGCCGTACGCTGATGATTTCTCAAATAAGATATTCGGCCAGGAATTCAGCGGTGAGTACGATTTATTGCTGGGCAGAAAGACATATGACCTATGGAAGGATTACTGGCCAAAGCAAACAGGCACAGTGGCGGATCCATTCAACAGGGCCACAAAGTATGTAGTTTCCCACCGCGGCGATGGCCTAACCTGGGAAAAGACGGTGCTGATTGACGGCGATGTTGTCGCTAAGTTAAAGGAGCTAAAGCAGCAGGACGGCCCGATATTGTCGGTACAAGGCAGCGGCAATATGATTCAAACCCTGCTTAAGAATGACCTGGTTGACGAGCTGTGGCTCAGGATATATCCGGTAACGCTTGGCGGCGGTAAGCGTCTGTTCGCCGAAGGTACGATTCCGGGGGCATTTGAACTAACGGATTCCAAAATATCGCCAAAAGGCATAATCTTCGCCTACTACAAAAGGGCCGGAGAGGTTAAGACCGGTTCGTTTGAATAAATAACAGCGCGCCAGCTTAAAAATCTTGGTTCGATTTAAATCAGCAGTTTTATTCCAGAGACTATGGCTATTACTGTCAAAAGTTTTTTAACCAGCTTCTCCTCTTTTTTAAGCGCGGTGTGCGCGCCTATATAGCCGCCAATCGCCGAACCGGCCATCAGCGGTATTCCCGCGGCAAAGTTTATGACCCCGGCATGAATGAAGACCGGCAGTATCGCGGCGACCCCGCCAAGCGCCAGTAACTTACTGTTGGCATTGGCTTCGCGCAGCGCCAGGCCGTAAAAGCGGCTAAGCAGATAAATTACCAGCAGGCCGCCTCCGGTGCCGAACATGCCGGCGAATACATCCGCCAAGAAAATCATTAAGGGTGCCAACCGTTTATGGTTAGTCTCTTTGCGGCCAGAATGCCTGTTAGCCGCTATCAGTGCCGCCAAAATTATACATACCAGGCCAAGAAGCTTCCGCATCAGATTAACATCAATTGCCAGCAGCAGGTTCGCACCTACCAGGCCGCCTAAAAAACTTACCCATATCAAAGATTTCACGAGCCTTATATTTACAGCGCTATGTTTGTGGTAGCGCCAGGCGGAAGTGATACTGGACACGATATTAAGATTGTTGGTAGCGATGGCCGAACTGGGCGGCAAACCCAGAAACATCAGGCCCGGTATAGAAACCAGGCCGCCGCCGCTGGCGATGCCGCCTATGAATCCAGATACCACACCAAGCAGAAACGCCGGCAATGGCAAAATAATGTCGTTCAAAAGATATCCTCTCTAAAGGAGTTAAATTAGTGGTTTTGGTTTAAGAGAAATCGGTTCTAAGACCGTATCGTGGCTATATATTACCACAAGCACTTTAAAAAGTCAACGTTTTATTGTAAAATATAGTTGTCATTTGTGAGTGACAACAGGGCTGCCGCGCGAGCGGCGCCTGAACCCCACAATCCACCCATCTACTACAAGGAGGTTGCCGTGAGGCGACCGTTCACCGCCGCAATGCCCCAGGCAGTCGTGGACTCCCTGGTGCCGTGGTCGGAGCTGTTTCCGGCAGAAGATGACCTCGTCTGGAAGGACTGGGTCGACTTCGTCAGGCGCGAGTACCGCGACCTGCGCTCGATGATGGAATCGGACTTCCGCGACGGCTTCAAGGCCCGCGCGCTGTTCATCATGCTCGTCCCGTCGCTCGACTGGAACCCCTTCTACTGGAAGGGTGACCGTCCCAGGGCCAACAACTACCTGTACCTGCACAGCGACTGGTCCGACAAGGTGTCCGACTCGCTGGTGCCGTTCTACGCCCGGCTCGTCGCCGTCTTCTGCGACGCCATCGGGCATCACAGCGTCATGGAACCGGGGGAGGCCTACTACGCCCTCAACGGCCACCTGCTCGCACTTCTGGAGCGGGCGCCGACGGAGGTGCAGGAGGGGCTCTTCCCGTACTACCAGATCAACGACCCGGTCGTGTTCTGGAACATGGACACCGCTTCGGGCTACAACCCCTACGCGGCGCTCATGCGCAGCAAGGCCGATGAGCGGTGGAAGCGGTCGGCCGACGACCAATACAAGGCGGTCATCGTGGCGGAGCTGGGCGGCCAAACCCGGCCCCGCGCCGAGCACGAGGCGGCCCTCCCGCAGTACCTGGCACACGTGCAGCTGATGGCCATGGACGGCGAGCTGCCGTACAGCCGGGAGCTGTTCGCGAGCCAGATCGAGTTCGTCGTCTCGCTCGGCGACCAGACCGGCCTGAACTTCAACTCGTGGCAGGTCGCGGAGATCTACCAGCTCCTGCGCGGTCCGCAGTACCTGCAGCTTCGGCGCAAGTTCGCCCGCTTCGTGGCTCTGAAGGAGCGCGACGAGTTCAGCTCCTTCAAGGTCAACGACTACCGGACGTTCCACGCCGCCGAGATGATGCTGGCCGACTGCGGCGATGACGACGGGCTGCTGCGCACCAAGCTCAGCAACATCCTCGCCCAGGGGGGCGAGTACCTGGTGCGGCAGGACGAGCGCAAGCGCGAGTCCAGCCAGACGGAGACGTCAATCCACGACCGCATGCGCTAAGTGCGTGCAAGCAGTAGGTGGGCCGCCCAGCCCGGGAAACCGGGTTGGGCGCTCAACCCAAGCCTTCAACCATTTTGAAGCCTTAGGCTGAGAAAACGGGCCTGTGAGACACTTAACCCATGGGAAAATTAATCTACTTATTCACGACGTCGCTGGATGGCTATGTGGCGGACAAAAACGGCAAATTTGACTGGGCTACGCCTACCGAGGAAATCCACGCTTTTATAAACGGCATTTTACGCAACGTGGGCACTATCCTTATGGGTCGCAACCTGTACGAAACCATGAAGATATGGGACCAGATTCCCACAGAAGGCACCGGCGGCCCTATGGACGGGCCCAGCCAGGCCATGAACGACTATTCTAAAATCTGGCAGGGCGCCAAAAAAATAGTTTATTCATCTTCGCTTTCCGAAGTCTCTATCGCCAACGCCGCGATTGAACGGACGTTTGATGTAGAAGCCGTTCGGAAAATGGTAGCAGAATCAAACAAAGATACGGATATCGGCGGCCCGCACCTTGCGGAAAGTGCAATTAAGGCCAACATAATTGACGAATACCACCAGTTCATCGCCCCTATAATCTTAGGTGAAGGTAACTTTTGGCTGCCCGG
>CAMLDA010000064.1 GCA_946478715.1 uncultured Candidatus Saccharibacteria bacterium
CCTGACAAATCGGATATCTAGCATATCCCTGATTATATATAGCCGGAAGTATTTTTGCATTTGTTAGCGCAAAACATATAATCATGCTTAAGCTAATCCAAGGAAAATATGAAAAAATTAAAGATAAACCATCCCAGCGACCGGGTTCTTATATTAATAGTCATAATATTCATAGCGGCGCTGGTAGAGGTACTTTGGTTCTACGGCGAGCGCATCAACACGCTGTGGCAGCAGAACGGCAACGACCAGCTTGCCAGCAGCGCTTCTTTAAATACGGACACCAGGTTTTATATCCAGGCGGCAGTCAAATCCCTTTACGAATCCAGGCCCGTCACCGACCCGGCCCAAAGCCGCGTGTATTTTCCGGAAGGCCGTTTTTATGTCCCCTACAGCGATTACGCCAGAACAGTAGTTTATAAATTCTATAACCTTGGCGGCACGGAACCGTCTACCGGTATATTTACCAGCGACTTTAATATAAATACCCTGCCTGTCACCTTTGACGATGTGCCCTGCATTCAAAGGAGCGTCACCGTGGTGGTTAACAGCAGGACCGGAGCCGACGGAACCTTTGTTAAAGCCGTCAAACTAAGCGATGGCCGCACGCTTAACCTGTTTGCCAAACGCGGCCCGGCCGCCTGCGGCAAAGACCCCTGGAACCAGGGCTCAACCGATAAGGTCGTCAGCCTGCTTGAGCAGGCAAAGTCTTACTAGACTTTTGTATAGCTTCCAAGGTTAGTTGTGTCCTGGCTTTGGCATAGGCGCAATATTCGCAGTCAGCGGATTCTTTCGGTATATCGCCTTCTAGCACCTGTTTTATTGCTACCAGCGTCGGCTCAACCCATTTATCACTCCCCTTATAGGGGAAAACATTGGTCCTGAATTCTACTTTATTAAAGAAACCGTCGCCTTTAGCGATGCCGTTGGCGTAAACAAAGTAGCCGGTGTCGCTAACTTTATGCCCTTCGCCGCGCAGCAACCACTGGTAGACTTCCATCTGGCGGCGATAACTATCATGCCACTTGGAATCTTCTAGGTCGGTGATTTCCTTATCTTTGGCCGTTGCTTTGTAGTCCACTACGACCAGTTCGCCTTTGGGATTCACCCATACGTCGTCTACGCCGCCAAAAATCAGTAAATTAGTAGGTTTGTGCAGGTGCTGGACCCCGGTAAAAACATGGCGCCATCGTTCCAGGTGCTCGTGCTTGAACGGTTTAGCATCGACTTTGAATTCAATTTGCCAGGGGTGCTGTTCGCCTTTTTCGCGGTAAGTGTCAAACTCCGTCTTTAGTAGGGCATCCACGGCGCTGTTTATCAAAAATGGCGGCGAGCTGGGCTGGTCGATTTTTAAACGCTGGGCCAGCCAAAAACAGCGCGGGCACCGGATATAATTTTCTATCCGGCTGCGGCTGATTTTGTACGGCGTTCGCTGTCCCGGCTGATAAGCCGGGCTTCTTTCGTATCCCATTACTACTATTGTACCAGTCGCGCCGCTCAGTAGATGTCTACGCGGGCGATGGTCTTGTCGGCTGATGATTTAGTGTAAACCACCACATATGAACCGGGCTTGAGTGCGCTGATGGTAGTAGCCCGCTGGCTGCTGTCGCAGAAAACGGTACCCGAATCATAGACCAGTGTGGTATTGCCCCCGGCGGCTGTCCCTCCGTAGGTGTCGCCGCTAAAGGAAATACTGTTAAGCGCGGTATTCACGGCAGAGACTTTCAGATACCCGTAGGTTGTCAGAGAACCGTAGTCCGTGCAGCTGGCGGCCGCCGAGCTGCCGCTGTTAGCGGAAGGTCCCAGATTATAGTTCAGGGGCTGCACCTGGCCGGCCTCATAAGGCGTGACCGTTTGGCAATTCTGCCCTTTCTTATGGTTGTATTCCACTGTGGTATCAAAGTAATCGGTGCTCTTATTGTAGGTCTGGTCATTGGCACCGGCGCTGACCGTGCCGCCCAGCAGCGAGAACCAGCCGGCGTCAAAGCCGTTGCTGGCCGATTTGTACTCTATACATATCTTGTACTGGGTGGAGCTAAGCTTAGTGTATTTGACCGTCGGCGCCGGGTCGCTGATACCGGCCGCCTGCAGCGAATCAGGCACCGTGCCCGTGTTGGCGGTGCTTAAATCAAGCTTGGTGCTTATCTGCTCAACCGTTTTATTCGTCTGTTTATCCGATTTGGCGGCGCCCGCCTGGGTAAAGGCGTAAACCAAGCATCCCAGAGCGAAAAGCATTAAAATTCCCAGGCCGATGTAGTATTTCGTAATCCCTTTGGGTACAGAAGGCATCATGGTTCAGCCTTTCCGCAGCCGGTGCTCATCCCGCCAGTAATAGGCCAGGATTCCGCCGGCAATCACCGTAACCACAATCAGGCTTAATACGGACTTGCCTATCGAAGGAGAGTGGCCGCCGCTGGCGTGCTGCAGCAGTACATAAACAAAGTATATGAAGTTGATCAGCAGGCCTATGAACGCCAGGAACTGGGTTGTCTGCGACCACCGCCGCTTGGAGGGGTCAAGCCTCAGCCGGGGTTCGGCCAGCTCAGCCTTCTTAAGGCGCAAGAACAGCAGCCCAAAAACCGGCACGCAGATTACAAGGGACGATACCGGAACGACTACCGTGTCAAAGCCTCCGCTGCCATTCAGTAAGTTAAGAACCACCCAGGCGGCCGTAGAGGCCGCTACCCAAAGCGCGATAGTCATCATGCCGTACTCAACGCCGCGGACGCTTAGAACACGCACCACCGGCATAGGTTCATCAGATGCCTGCTCTGCCGGCTCGCCGCTCATGAATGAAGGTCCGGCAGCACCGGCTCCGCCGGAATCAAATACGCTATAAGAGGCAGGTTTATCCATCGGTTCGTCTTTTTTTGATTCAGATACCAGTGGATTTTCCTTGGCTTCTTGAGAACTGGACGCCGTAGCGGCTTGCGGCGCGAATGTCGTACCGGCCGAATACTGGCCCGGCAGCGGATGACCGTCAGGGGTGTCAGCGCCAAAATTCCCCCTGAATGCGGCGGCCGAAGCTTCTTGTCCGGCTTGATGTAAAGGCTGCATGGTTTTTCCTTTTTTAGCTTTAGCCGAAGATTAGCATATGCGGTATAAAATTACAACAAAATAAAACAGGCCCTAGTGGGCCCGTTTTACGCTTTGACAATGTTTATCTTAGCGGTTACCGCGGCGGCCCCAGTTCCAAGCGGCCAGACCAACCAGCAGGCTGGCAAAAGCGGCATATACCGCCATGGCGAACAGCGCCGGGAAGTCTACGTACCAATGACCTGGAGTAGCCGTTGGGGCTACGAATACACTACGGAACGGGCTTAGCAGCACGTCGGTGGTGTAGTACACCCATCCAAAGAAACTGCCGCTGGCTGTGGTAAAGAAAAAATGTACCACAACCCGAACCAATAGCAGAAGCTCTGTAAGGGTTAAGAACAGGTTTGTCATGCTGGCGGCCGAAAAATCCAAGCCAAGACCAAGCATCTTTCCAGGGTAACGCATTGTACCTCCTTAGATTGTTAATAAGCTCATGATATTACCGCTTCAGCAAATTATCAATATAATATCCACAAGTTTGATAAAACGGACAAAATCACCCCTGATGAGTGTTGTCACGTTTACTATCGAGCTCATCAATCTTGCGATGGTCAAGTCCAAAATAGTGGGCGGTTTCGTGCCAAACGGTATGCCCGATGTTATACCTTAGTTCCTCTTTATCGCCGCTGGCCAGCAGCAGCGGCCATTTGAATATCGTTATCTTATCGGGAATCGTCTTTTCGGCGCCCCCGCGGGCCGGCAGCGGTATGCCTTCGTAAAGCCCCCACAAGGTCTGATCCGGCCGGAGCCGCATTTTTAGTCTTTGCTGCGGAGTGGGTTCGTCTTCTAATATGAAAACGACATTCTGGATGTGGTCTATATATGGCTTGGGAATCTTATCTATGGCCTCGGCCAGCAGTTCCTCGAACTCCTTGTCGCTAATCTGCATATCTTAAAGTTTATCAATAAAAAAAGGAGCCCTCACAACCAGGACTCCTCTTCCCCAAAACCCCTCGGCGTCTATT
>CAMLDA010000065.1 GCA_946478715.1 uncultured Candidatus Saccharibacteria bacterium
AGCAGCCTGGGGAAGTTCTACGGCTTTCTCCAAATATGCCCTGAAGGACACGTCAACACTCCATATAACGGCAGCGCGTTTCGGGATAACACCTTTGTTTGCTCTCATGTTCGTCATGCTCTCGGGCAGCGCGGCTTCGCTGGGCTCGATTACTTTAAGCCAGTTCAAATACCTGGTAGCCATAACTTTCTCCACCGGAATGGTAGCGCTGCTTATTTATTATTTCGGCTTGAAACGCGTCCTTGCATCACGCGCGGCACTACTTGAACTCGCCTGGCCCCTATCTGCGGTTATCGTAGGCTATCTATGGCTTGACCAGGGCTTCACGCTTACCCAGGGCATAGGTGCGATAGTACTGACAGGGGCGATTTATCTCATCGCCCAAGATGCAGGTAAGGCCGAAAAAGTAAAAAACACCAGCGCCAAGCAGCCTAAGAAAAGCCTGTCCGCCGCGTAAACTGCTACAATTAGCCTGTGATAAAGGCTATAATCTTTGATTTCTTCGGTGTTATACAAGCCGATCCGTACGAAAGATGGCTTAACAAATACGGTCTTAAGCGGGAAGGCCCATATGCTGAAGCGGCCGACACCATGGACATGGGCCGGATAACCCGGCCTGAATTCTACGAACGTCTCAGCAGCTTAAGCGGCCAGCCGCTGGAAAAGGTTCAAGCTGATTTTTCAGAAGGCATAGCACTGGATAGCAGCCTTGCGGATTTCATAAAAGCATTAAGCAGTCGATATAAGATAGGCCTGCTTTCCAACTCCCGGGGCGATTATCTGCGTCCCATCTTGGCAGAAAATGGCATAACGGATCTGTTCAACACGGTTGTGATATCGTCTGAAGCCGGCGTAATAAAGCCCGACCCTGCCATATTCCGTATGGCGCTTGAGAATATAGGCGTGGAGCTCGGTGAAGCCGTATTTGTCGATGACAAAACATACAACACTGAGGCTGCTGAAGCCCTAGGGATAAACGCTGTTCTGTACCGCGACCTGGCCAGCCTGAAAGAAGACCTGCAAGGCTTGGGCGTTTCAATTTTGCCGCCCGAACAGTAAGAAGTTATAGTTAACCCTAGCCATGTATATAAAAGGCAAAAACCGCGGTGGGCAAGCCACTTTGCCGATCCATCCGAAAAAACATCACAAGCCGTTCCGTATACGCCACATAGGCCTGTTCATAACAGGCGTGCTGGTAGTTATCTTTTCCGCTTTTGCCGCGGGCTACCTTATGGGCCAGTCCGGGATAATAAGCGTACCGACGAAGCCCGAAGACAAGAAAGTGATTACTGCCGTGCCCGACAGGGTCCGTTCCGATCTGGGATTCTCGTTCCTCTACGACCCGTCGGTATTTTCAGCGGAAGGCACGGATGAAGCCGGCCGGATAGTGACTTCGCAGGGGCTCAAAGACCACCAGGACTTATCCGAGGTGCGGTTAACCCCCAGGGTATCGGTAGTAGGTTCCGAGGCTCTCAGCAAACTGACTATTGCCATGGAACAGGACAGAAGCGCCCTGGGCAGCTATATGGGATACAACGGTTACAGTGACCTGAGCGAAGCCTTGGCTGGCTACTATGCGCCCAGGAGCGACGATAATTTCACGGTCAGCGAGGCCGGCCGGTCGCGCCAGACCATAGGCGGCCTGCAGCTTCAGAAAATCATTTACAAGAAGACACCGGTCTTCGGCTCCGGCGCCAAGCCGGTCTTTTCAATCATATGGGTCGGAATCTCTGCCGGGAAGCCTGTGCATATAAGCCTGGATAACCTGTTAAGCAAGGATATACCTTCCATTTACGGCCCGCTGTTTGATTCCGTGCATTTTGGCGCACTGGCGAAAAAAGGTGTGCTGTCGGACTCTACCAAGGGAGGTAACTTTGATGTCAACAAGGTGTCCCCCGCCGTCGTTAAAATATACCATTTCGTCTGCGGCGTTCTGGTCATAAACGGCGTGAGTTACGGCCAGGACGCCTGCGACGGGGATACCGGCTCAGGGTTCCTCATATCCGCCGACGGTTACATCGCGACCAATGGCCATGTGGTCGTGATGGACGCGGCCGACATATTGGTCAACGAACTTTTAAGCAACCCTGCCCTGATGAGCAAGTTCACTGCCGGCGCCGGCCTTACGGCCGAGCAGAGCCAGCAGGCTGACGTGGTGGCTTCTCTCCTGGCAAAACTTTATGATCTGCCGCCGCAGAAGCTCAGGCTGGATAACCGGCGGGAGATAACTTTCGCCGCGCTGGGCAACAGGCCCTTGGATATAAGCAGCCAGGCCGAGGTAAAGAACCTTTTCGGTTCTTCCGACAGCGAATCCATAAAAAAAGCGGACATAGCCGCGGTGAATTTCAACCCCAAGGATCTTCTTATCATCGAGCAGGGACGGCAGACCGGCTTTTCCGCCAGCGATGTAGCACTTCTGAAAATCAATATAAGCAACGCCCCTTTCATCAAACTCGGCGACGGAGGTGCTATTACGCAGAACGCGCCTATAAGCCTGCTGGGCTTTCCTGCTGATGCGGATAACCAGCTCACCGATAACAACATCATTGAGCCTTCCGCTACTGACGGCACGATAAGCTCCATACGCCAGGCCCACGGCAGTTCTTCCCTGCTTTTCCAGACCGACGCGGACGCCTCCGAAGGCTCCAGCGGCGGTCCGGCCATAGAGCAGAACGGTGCCGCTTTCGGACTGGTCACTTACCGGTTCAAAAGCAATAATGAAGTCGATTCCGCCAAAAGCTACATCCGCGACGTGGCCGATTTGAAGGAGCTGATAGATTCAAAGGATATATCTCTGAACACCGACAGCGCCACCCAGGCCAGCTGGGAAGCGGGGCTCGATCTGTTCAAAGCGGACAGGTTCTCTAAAGCGATAATCGAATTCCGCAAAGTACAGAAGCTTTATCCGGCGCACCGCCTGGTCAATGACTATATCGCCAGGGCACAGCAGGCTATCAGCGAGGGCAGGGACAAGAAAGACCCGCCCTGGGCAGTAATAACGGCAATAATCGCAGGCATAGGCGGCGCAGCTATGGCTGCTGTTGCGACCCGGCTGATAATCAACCATAGAAAGGCCCACCTGGCCTACAAGGAAGCCAACCTGACAGCCCGCCAGCTGATACCTCCCGCCAATTAAAAAACCGCCTTTTCAGGCGGAATTTGGCGGAGAGGGTGGGATTCGAACCCACGGTACCGTTGCCGGCACGCTGGTTTTCAAGACCAGTTCCTTAAACCGCTCGGACACCTCTCCTCGGATAACGATTATAACAGGCTAGTTAAGCTGAGCCTGCTCATTGCCCCGCGGATGGTATAAATGATAATTCGCCTCTGCTTCAGCCAGGCTTTCCTCAATCACTTCAAAGCCCTGGGCTTCAAGATCCTCCATGGTCTTATGCTGGCCGTAGATACATGAGCCGCCTGTAGTTTCACCGTCATCGTCTTTGAAGGTCTGGACTATGGCTGAAAACTCAGGATTTTCCGCGCATTTGGCCACATGCGTATCTTCATCGGTAAATCTATAGGGCTTGCCGTCGATTATCGCGTAGTACGGTTCTGGCGGCGCTACTTCTTCAACTTCAGCCAGCCTTAATTTCGCCAAAGCGCCATAGAACCTGTCGGATACCCTCTGTATTGATTCTTTGCTTTTTAGTTTTTCGAGCATCATATTATTATAGCACATTTATCTCAAATAATCAATATATAGTAGGCAGGCTATAATATAGCCAAGGAGAGATGCAGGAGTGGTTGAACTGGCCGCTCTCGAAAAGCGGTAAGGCAGCAATGTCTTCGAGGGTTCGAATCCCTCTCTCTCCGCCATACAAAATTCCTGTCCTTTACGGCAGGTGTTTTTGTGTCCGGTAACTTAACTTAGCTAAAAAACTTATGCTAAACTCAAGGTTAAATGGACCCTGAGTGGAAACAGCAGAACGTAAAACCGGACCAGCCTCCTGAGGCAGGTTCCCAAGCGTCAAAAAAGATGATGCCGGTCCATCCGCCGGCCGGAGCGCCTCAGGTAAATCCGTCAA
>CAMLDA010000066.1 GCA_946478715.1 uncultured Candidatus Saccharibacteria bacterium
CGTGCCGCCGGCGTCGAGGCTCACCTGGACAGTGGCATCGTCAGCGGTCTGGTCCAGGGCAGCGGGCTCGTCGACAGAAACGGCATCGTCGGCTTTGGCCGGGTCGTCGCGGCGCCGGGCCGGGCGGTCGCCAGGTTCGCCGGTATCTACGAT
Organism: uncultured Candidatus Saccharibacteria bacterium; assembly: GCA_946478715.1. The sequence continues at coordinate 154 of CAMLDA010000066.1, forward strand.
TTTAAGGTTATAACGCGCGTCATTTTTTGTCCCCAGAGCTCTAAGCAGGGTGCGAAGGCTTTGGGCCGTAGCGCCGCGCTTGCCAATTACCCGCCCAAGGTCTTCCGGATCGACTTCCAGTTCAAGCAGCACGCCTTTCTCATCTATGGTGCGCTTTATCTTAACGCTGTCCGGGTTGTTGACTAAGGATTTTACGATATATTCGATGAATTGCTGGTCAATACTGTTAGCCATAGGATTCTCCTTCATGAACTTCCGCAAGTTCTGCTTGTTACTGTCTATCAATTATAACAGCCGGCTCAATCGCCGGCTGTTAGATTTGCCAGCTATTTATTCAGCTGGTTTTTCTTCGGATTCGGTTTCAGCGGGGGTTTCCGCCGGCTGTTCAGGGGACGTTTCTTCTGCTTCGGCTTCCGAAGGAGCTTCATTTTCGGGGGCCGGAGCTTCAGGCTGGGCGGGAGCCGTACTGCGGCGCTTTTCAGGATTGCGCACATCCCGCTTCTTTGGTTCGCTAAGACTTACCCACGACGGCAGCTTGACGCCTTCTTTCTGGAGCAGGCGGGCCACCCGGTCAGAGGGCTGCGCGCCATTTTCCAGGTATTTTGCGGCCTGTTCGCTGTCTACGGTAGCCGTTTTGGTGTGCGGGTTATAACTTCCCAGATACGCGACAACCCTGCCGCGCGTAGGACTGAAACGGCTGTCCTGGACGATGATTCTGAACTGGGCATGGCCGCTGCGGCCGGTGCGCTGCAATCTGATAGCAAGCATTAAAAGTAATTACTCCTTAGGATGTTTACAAACTTCTCAATTATTTTACAGATATGAACACTTTACGTCAAGGTGTTAGAGGATTCGGTCTTTTTTGATGGGGCGGATGAATAGGCTTTGATAGCCGACGTAGCGGCGGCGACCTGGGCCGCCTGTTTGCTCGGGCCGCTGCCCCGTCCCATAAGTTTTCCGTCTACGAATACACCGATTACGAACAGCTTGTCGTGATCCGGGCCTTCTTCGCTTATGACCTTATATACGGGCGTAAATCCTTCTTTGTTCTGGACCAGTTCCTGCAGCCGCGACTTAGGATCCAGCCAGGCGCCTGATTGAAGTATGGTTTCAAAGGTAGTCAGCAAAGTCCGGGAAATGAATTCCTTGGCGGCTTCGTAGCCTTTATCTAAGTACAGCGCGCCGATTACGGCCTCGTAAGCGTTCGCCAGTATCTGCTGGCGGGCCCGTTCCGAACCGCGGCGCTCGCCCCGGCTTAGCCGCAGCAGCGGCTCGAAGCCTTCACGGGCCGCGGCGGCGCTGATGCTTTCGGTCCTTACCAGCGCGCTGCGCCAGTTAGTCAGGATGCCTTCCGGCTCTTCGTAATTCCCGTACAGGTATTCAGTGACCACCAGCTCCAGAACGGCGTCGCCAAGAAACTCCAGGCGCTCGTTGTGGCCGGATGCCGTCTTTTTGTGCTCGTTCAGGTACGAACGGTGCGTAAAGGCTGTGACTAATAGGTTGATATCGCCAAACCCGCCAAAATGGCGGCTGGCGAAATCCTGATATTTACTGACGTCCATGATAAACTCTGAATCTCCTAGCTTCTGGTTCTGATTTTCTTTAACGCTAACAGCATAAGCTTGCCGATGTCTTCATATTCGATCTTATCCAAAGCCTCGTTTACCGGGAACCACTTGATGCCCTTCATCCACTCCTGGGGGATTATCTTATCGGTATCACCTTGGGCCTCTACCAGAAAGATTTCCGTGGTCATAAGCACCAGGGTATCCACCCTGCGGTACCGGAAGTTTATCTTTCCCAGCCAGTCGAGCATCTTCATCTCTTTTAAGCCGGTCTCTTCCTGGATTTCCCTTTCGGCGGTCTGTACCGGCGTCTCGCCTTCCTCTATATGCCCTTTGGGAATCGTCCAGCGGGTCTTGGAGTCGGCAATCAGAAGTATCTCAAGCTGACCGGCTTTGTTGCGGCGATACACGATACCGCCGGCGGTTGGCTCGCGGACCACTTCTTTGATAGCCGGGCGGTGGGTCTTAACAAAATTACGCAAGCCGGAAATCGGCTTTGGCCTTTTCATCATCTTGGCTGATTATCCTTTTTTAGTACTTGGTTTAGGTTTGCGGGATTCCGATTCCTCGCTGTTTCGCAGAATCGTCCCTAAAACACCGTTGATGAATTTTGAAGAATTGTCGCCGCCGAATGCTTTCGCAAGTTCCACGGCTTCGTTTATAACAACTTTAGGAGGCACGCCTTCCTCGAACAGCAGTTCATAGACGCCGATACGAAGTATCACCCTGTCCATCCTGGCAATCTGTTCTATGGGCCATTCCGGAGCTACCGGACGGATAATGTCGTCCAGCTCCTGCTGCCTGGCGTGCACGCCGCGCACTAATTCCCCGATAAAGTCCTTATCCTCTATCGTCTCATCATAACGCCCAATGTTACGCTCCAAAACTTCGTCCAGGTCCAATCCCGGATCATCCACCTCTTTGCGAAAATCTTCTTCGTAAAGAGTTTGGAGGGCTACAATGCGGCCAAGATGACGATTAGCGCTCATGTTGTTAATCTTTCTTTGCTTTTATAGCGAGCCACTTATTTAAGTATACTCCAGCGGCTTTGCGGCTACAGGTTAGGCTTCGGTCGAAGTTTTTTTGGAAGCGCCCACTTTGACCGGGCTTTTGGCGTTGACTCTCCGGGCCAGCTTATTCACCAGATGGCTCCGGCGCATGCCCGTACGGCGGGAAGACGTCCTTTTTTTTGGTTTACCCAATTTTAAATACTCCTTTTCGAACCCTAATTTAACTTGTAGCTTGGCCTAATTATACCTTAAAAACAGCAAAAATTACAATAGGTCAGACAACCAGGCTGACTAACCGGCCGGGCACGTAAATCGCTTTTTTGATTTCTTTGCCCTGGATATACGGCGCCACTTTTTCATCGGATTTGGCGGCGCTGACGGCGTCTTGTTCGGATATATCAGCCGCGGCGACGATCTGCGAGCGGACCTTGCCGTTTACCTGTACCGCCAAGGTGATGACTTCCTCTGTTACCAGATTCTCATCCCAGCGCGGCCATTCGGACACGTGGACTGAGCTTTCATGGCCCAGGTGTTCCCAGACTTCTTCGGTTATATGCGGGGCGAACGGCGCCAGCAGCTGGGTCAGCGTCTCCAGCGCGAAACGCCAGGCGGCGGATCTGCCGATGCCTTTTTCGGCTTTGGCCTTATAAAGGCTGTTCACCAGTTCCATCATGGCGGCTATAGCCGTGTTAAAGTCCATCCGGCGCAGGTCTTCGGTAACTTTTTTGATAGTCTTATGGACCTGGGCTGTAATCTGAAGCCCTTCAGGGCTATCCCCCTCGGGCGCGGCCAGGAATTCTTCGGCCAGAGTCCAGTAGCGCTGCAGGAACCGGTAAGTGCCGCCGATACCCTCTACGCTCCAGCTGACGGCCTGGTCCCACGGGCCTATGAACAGCTCCATCAGGCGGATGGAATCCGCGCCGTAGCCCTGCTCCAGCAAGTCGTCGCGCGCGGCATGGAAGGCGTCGTCGCGAAGAAGAAGGCGAGCGTCTACAAATCGAAGCGCTCCCCCGACTGGCTCAAGATGAAGGCCGACCCCGAGGCCGTCCGCAAGGAACTCGCCACCGGCGCCTACGATGCGCTGACGCTC
>CAMLDA010000067.1 GCA_946478715.1 uncultured Candidatus Saccharibacteria bacterium
ATACTCACCGTGGCTCCGCCCTGCTGCATCATCTGGGCCTGGGCGCCGCCCATCATCAGCCGCAGCAGGCCATGCAGGGTAATAAGATTGGACCGGAGCGCGTTATCAGCTTCATCCGCATCTACCACTCTGGGCAGGTCGAACGGATTTATGCGGGTCTGCGAATTCAGGCTCAGCCGCACGTAGGCTCCGCCCACCGCCTCGCACATCTTTTGGTATTCGTTTTCGGGGTCGATGATGAATATCTCGGTGCCGAACATCATGCTGCGCAGAGCTTCCAGCTTAACCGTAAAGCTTTTACCGGCGCCTGATTTGGCGAATACTACGCTGTTGCCGTTTTCCAGGGAAAAGCGGTCAAAAATCACCAGGCCGGAATTATGCATATTGATGCCATACAGGATGCCGTTCTCTTGGGTTAGGTCGGCGCTGGTGAACGGGAAGCTGGTGGATATGGCGCCGGTGTTCATGTTGCGGTAAATCTGCAGCTGGTCGTTGAACTGCGGCACGGTGCTGGACAGGCCCTGTTCCTGCTGGGCGGTGGCCGCCTTTGAATAAATAAGCTCCTGCCCCAGCAGGCTCTCCACCTTATGGCTGACGAATTCCAGTTCTTCCATGGAATTGGCATATACCGTAAAGTACAGCCCGAACCGGAAGAAGCGCTCTTCGCCTACCTGCAGCTTGTCGCGCATCTCTTCGGCGTCCTGGACGGCCGCTTCTTTACCCGGGTCGCGGACGCGGCCTTTTTCGGAATCAAGCTGGATGCCGGCCTCTAGCTGGCTCACCTTCTTGCGCAGATTGTTCAAAACCACCTGGCTGTCCACCGGGTGGACGATTATGGAAAGGTCTATCACCTCATCAAGGTTTATCATGCCCGACAGCCAGCCGGTATAAAGCTGGCGCGGATAACCGTAAACGTAGTAGGTCCGGGCGTAGCGGGTGCCCAGATGAAAATAATTGCTGTCGAACTCCAAAGAGCTGGGGGCGATGAAGTCCCGCAACGCTGTCACTCCCTTGGCGAAAGCGGCGGCGACTTCCTGCCGCTCCAGGACCTCGGGGTCTATGGGCGTCTTCTTTCGGCCCAGCGCCATCAGGAAGCTCCTCCTGCCAGATTTATCTGGGGAGGCTTGGCCTGGGTGATAACCGGAGCTGTCAGGTCATTGAAGTTCTTTATCTGCTGGCGGGTGGCGGTGTCGGGGTTATAAGCGTCGTAGTAAAGCTCAATCAGCTCTTCGGTATCCAGCGGCAGGCTTTGGATGCCGGCCTGGGCCAGCCCCTGCATCACGGCCTGGATCCGGTTGCGCAGCTCGGTCTTGGCGGTCTCCAGGGTACTTTCATTTATGACTACCTTCTGGGGTTTGCCGGGGCTTAACAGTTCAGCCAGCCCCGTAAAGAAGCTGGTGCTTTGCTTTATGGCTTTTCGTACGTCCTGGTTACTGTCCGGGTACTTTATGACGATGTAGAACTTCTTATCCATGATGTTCGTCTGCTGGGATATGTCCGTCAGAAAGGCGATGTAATCCTCCATCAGAAGGCCAAGCAGCATATTTTCCTGCTGGGTGCGGATCTTATCCATCTTATCCAGGTAGGGCCTCAGGTCCACTTTCTGGCTGCGCACGAATATCTGGATAGGAAAGTATAGCGAATTCAAAAAGCCTTGGTAGCTGAACTCAACCGCCTCCCTTTCCTGCGGACTCATAAGGTCGAAGTTGATGGACTTGCACATGATTACGGCGCGGAAAGTACCGTCGTTCATAATCACCACGCCGTCACGGATCTCGCTTATCTGCAAGGTGTTCTGGGTACTGTTCGGGTTGGCCGGCGCCTTTGAATTGGCAGCATCTTTATCGGCCCGGACAGTACCGGCGGATTCTGGCGATGGTTGCTGGTTTGGATACATTTATATTTTTTCCACCCTTTAGATTTATACGGCCGGTGCCTAGTGCAGCGATACGGCGACTTCGCCGGAATCCGGCTGCTGCGGCTCAGCCGGCCGGTTAGCCAGCTGCGACAAGGTCGATACACTAAAAGCACTACCGCTTTGGGCTAGCTCCATATTATCAGTTTGGCGGACGGCTGTCACGGGGTTGGAGCCCTGTTGGCCGGCCCGGCCGGCGGCGGCTCCGAACAGCCGATGATGAGGATTGGGCTTGATGTGCCCGGCCTCGAATTCAGAGTTAAAGCTTTCGCGGGCGCGGGCCAGTTTTTGGGCTAGCTCGGCCTCTTCTTCGGCCTGCTTACGGGCTCTTTCCGCGGCTTTCTGTCTATCCAGTTCTTCCAGGGCCCGCTTGGTAGCCGCCAGGTCCTTGGTGTCCGCTTCTTTGACGGCGGCTTTGGCGCGCTTGGTCTTCGCTTTGCTTTTGACCGCTTTCTTGTGCGGCGTATCGGTATCCACCAAACCCTTGATAGTGGTTAACAGGCTGTGCCGGCGGTCTTCCGCGGCCTTTTGCATCAGGGCTTCGAATTTCTGGGCGGTAGGATTATGTTTTTCGTCCAGGATATCATCGGCGGCATGGACTTCTACGACGGCCATCTGCTGGGGTACCCCGGCGGTACCGACCAGGCGGTCGGATTCCGGAGTGGCGTGCTGGGCCTGCACCTCTGGTATATTCAGGTTGACGTCCACATTCTTGACGGCCCAGCCTCGGGTATCAAGCGTAGTAGCCAGCGTCTTCAGCCGGCTTTGGACCTCGTCCTGGGACAGTTCTTTTGTAAGGTGTAATTCTTTCTTTTTGGGCGCGGTTACCTCTACCAGGTCCATGGTGCCGCTTTGGTCCCAGATGCGTTTGCGGGGCTTTAGAAAAAACCTTATCCGGCTGAGCAGCCAGACTTCGGTAGGCTGTTCGCGCCCAAGAGGGCTGGCCAGCACTCCGAAAAGCAACAGCGGCCCTAAGAATAGGAACATGAACGGGACCTTGGCGATGCCGCCCATTCTGGTGGCGAATTCGATTTCAATAAAGACGCAGACACCGGCTATCAGCGCGTAGACGAAAGCCTTGAAGCTCAAAGGGCCGAGTAGCTTGTCTTCGGCCTCTATATCCTGGATTACCTTATAAACAGCCATTTTTTATGTTCTTTCGCTTATGCTAATTATAACAGCTTAGGCTAAGGTAAAGAAATAACGGCAGCGAAGCAAGTGACAAGTCACTTGAACGCTGCCGTCCGTGCCCCGGCGGCAGGCTCCCGAAGGAGCTGCCGCCGGGGTGGACCCTCGTCTCCACTTCATCAGAAGATGGAGACCAGCAGGAAGAGGCCGAGCGCTAGCAGCGCGGGAACTCCCAGCAGGTGCAGAAGGACCGCACCGCCGTGGCCGCCTTCGGCCGCTCTTCCCTGGGGCGCCCTCTGCCTCCACTCGCCCCGAAGGCGGCGGAAGCGGCGGCGCATCCAGGCAGCGGCGCCGATGGCGGCGAACCCGGCCAGCAGGGCCAGAATCTTCCAGGTGGGGAGAACAGCGGCGAGCATGCCGATGCCTACCACGAAGAAGACCAGTACCAAGCCGCCGGAAACGCCGACCTCGAAGGTCTGGCCCAGAGCCTGGTGGCCAAGGTCCTCCTGCTGCTTGCGCAGCTTCTGCCTCTCGCCTTCCAGGCTTCGCCGCTCGTCCTCGTCCAGATTGGGCTGGGCCAGGCCGCGGTTCACTTCGTCCAGACGCTCGAGCGCGCGCGCTCGGTCTTGCAGGTTCTTGCGCCTTTCCCGCCAGTGCTCCAGCACGTACGGTACGGCGTAGATGCCCAGCAGCGTCCAGATGAACATCGTCCATCCGAACACCATGAAAGCGCCAAAGCTCACAG
>CAMLDA010000068.1 GCA_946478715.1 uncultured Candidatus Saccharibacteria bacterium
CGGCTCTATGGTATTGCCTTTGCTTTTGCTCATCTTCTGGCCGTCGGGAGCCAGAATCATCCCCTGGTTGCGCAGGCTCGTGAAAGGTTCGTCAAAGTCAATAAGGCCGTCATCAAACATTACCTTGGTCCAGAAGCGGGCGTACAGCAGGTGCATCACGGCGTGTTCGGCGCCGCCGATATAATCGTCAACCGGCAGCCAAAAATCAGCCCTGTCGCGGGAAAAAGCCTGCTTGTCATTACGCGGATCGGCATAGCGCAAGAAATACCAGCTGCTGCAGGCAAAACCGTCCATGGTATCGGTCTCTCGCCGGGCCTCGCCGCCGCAGGCCGGGCATTTGACACTGACGAACTCCGGCGCGTTAGCCAGCGGGCTGCGCCCGTCGCCGCTAGGTTCATAACTCTCCAGCTCCGGCAGTACCACCGGCAGGTCTTTTTCCGGGACCGGCTGTATCCCGCACTTGCCGCAGTGAATCATCGGTATGGGCGCGCCCCAGTAGCGCTGGCGGCTTATCAGCCAGTCGCGTATCTTATAGTTAATTTTTTCCTTGGCGATGCCTTTCTTTGCTAAATCTTCGATAATCTTGTCGCGGGCCGATGAGGAATCCATGCCGTCATATTGGTCCGAGTTTGCCATCACGCCCTCGCCGGTATAGGGTTCGTCCAGAACCAGATACCGGTACATGGCCTCGTGCGTGCCGTCATCCAGCATAGCGGCGACCTTTGAAGCCGGCTGCCAGCTGACTGTGAACTTATTCTTTTCGCCATGGTCCAGTTTTGTCTCCGCCCGCTCTTCGTCTACCAGGTCATACAGATAACCTTTGCCGGAAGCGTGGACATTTATGTTCTTGGTATTACTGAAAAAATAGCCGTGGCCCTTGAATTCAGCCTCTTTGACCAGTTTGAAGTTCTTATAGCCGGTTTCTTCGGCTATTTCGCGCCCGGCGGCGGCTGTATGCTCTTCACCGGCCTCTACCGTACCGCCTATCAGCAGATTACCGCCCCAGTTCTTATGCCTTGGACCCCAGTTCAGCACGGCTATGGAGTTATCGGAAGGCCGCCGTAAAGCCACGTACACCTTCTCGCTCTGGATATCATCGCCTTGGGCCTGGCCATAAGTGGGTTCGACCACGAAGCTGACAGGCAGGCCGAACTTTTTGGCGAATTCATAATCGCGCTGATCGTGGCCCGGCACGGCCATGATGGCGCCGGTGCCGTAACCCGGAAGCACGTAATCAGCGACCCATAGCGGGATTTCCTTGCCGTTCGCCGGGTTAACCGCGTAGACGCCCGTAAAGACTCCTGTTTTTTCCCTCTCCGTTTCCTGGCGCTCAATATCGCTCTTGCGCTCTGCTGTGCGTATGTAATTGTCGATAGTCTGGCGATGGCTGTCAGAAATACTTAACTTGTTAAGTATTTCGTGCTCGGGAGCCACTACCAGGAACGTCGCGCCAAAAATCGTATCCGGCCGCGTGGTGAATACTTTTAGGACTTGTTCGGAGTCCTTTATCTTGAACTTTACTTCCGCTCCCCGGCTCCGGCCTATCCAGTTATGCTGCATGGCCTTGATAGCCGGCGACCAATCAAGTTTTTCCAAATCCTCATCCAGCCGGTCGGCGTAGTCCGTAATCTTAAAGAACCATTGCTTCAGGGCTTTTTTCTCTACCAGGTTGCCGCAGCGCCAGCAGCGGCCGTTCTCAACCTGCTCGTTCGCCAGCACCGTCTTATCATGAGGGCACCACCACTGCAGGCTTTCCTGCTGGTAGGCCAGGCCTTTCTTATATAGCAGCAAAAAGAACCACTGCGTCCATTTGTAATAATCGGGGTCGGTGCTGTTGACTTCACGGCTCCAGTCATAAGAAAAGCCCATCTGCATCAGCTGCTTCTTGAACCGCTGTACATTCTGGGACACGGCTTTCTGCGGGCTAATGCCGGTTTTTATTGCGTAGTTCTCAGCCGGCAGCCCGAACGCGTCCCAGCCCATGGGGTGAAGCACGTTGTTGCCCTGCATCCGCATGAACCGGCTGACGCAGTCACCAATAGTGTAATTGCGCACATGCCCAACATGCATCGCGGCGCCGCTGGGGTACGGAAAATACTCCAGGACGTATTTCTTGGGGCGGTTTTTGTCTTCAGTCGCCTTGTATATCCCGGACTCTTCCCAAATCTTCTGCCAGCGTGGCTCAATTTCCTTAGGGTTGTACCGCCTCATATGGTTTTAATTTTAACAGAGAGAAGCGGCTATCGGGGTATCCGCAGATAAAATGGCTTATGCATCACGAAAAGCAAATTCAGATGTTCGCCTTCCGATTTAATCAAATGCGTATGCTGATGAACGACAGTCTTTATCTTTGAAGCCGGCGCGCGCGCGTAAATGTTGTATCCCTGGCTCTCGTATTTATCTATGAGTTTCAAAAACTCGCTGGACTGAGCGGGAGTCAAGCTGCCCAGGTTATCTATATGTTTTTTAGGGACTATCATAAGATGATCCGTCACTCTTTGGCCGTCCCAAACTGAATAGGCGAATATATTCCTGATTATTTTAAAGGACTTTGACTCGGCAACGTATTGCTTATCCCCTTTCCCGATTTCGCAGAACTGGCAGCCGTTTTTATTATTCTGGTCGCGGTAGCGGTTATATATATTGTTTTCTTTTCTGGAACGGTAGACGGACATTATTTACCGCCGTTCAGCGCTGAACCGCCGAGCCTTCTGGTGATATTCGTCGTGGTAAAAGGCCCTCCCAGAAGCCGGTCGCTATAGAAATCGCGCCCTGTCAGGACTAAAACGTCCATATTTGTGAATCTTCCGTTCTCATCGCTTTCTATGGCGTCAATGATATATTGCGACTCAAAGTATAATGACCACACATCCGGCTGAAGAAAAGCGGCTATCGACATTATGTCGTTATGAGGGGTCTCCGCGAGCTCCGGAATGACTTCATCATGAACCGTAACGGCATCTGCTAGCGGCAGAACCACCCCGGCTTCAACTTCTACTGAAGCGCTCATAACATCCCGAGCCCGGGTCTCCCAGTCGTAAATAGGCCGGGGGGCACCGCCTTTTTCAGGTTTGTTGCCTTTACGCTCTGCTACCGAATCATTCCCCCGCACGCTGACAACCTGCTTGAGGCGACCCTCTAAGAGTAATTGCTTTGTGTAGTCCGCGCGTTCTTGCGGACTCAGGTCTTCCCATTTGCGCCCAGCACTATCTGCCGAAAACTTTTTCCAGTGGGTTCCAGCTCCAGCCATCCTGGTATGGAGCATAAATGCCCGGTGGTTGCCGTGCATCAAATCATATACACCGGAATTGAATATGACTGTCCGTCCCTCTGCCTGCCATTGCCTGCAAAGTCTGAACAATCTTTCGGTAGCCGTGGGGTCTTCTAAGGGATTGTAGACTCTTCTTTGATAAGCTTCTTCAAAATATTCTTTGACGTCGTCGCTCGGCGTAGCGTCGTAACCTACGGCCGCCGCGGACGTATCAGAGCCACAGAGTGCTTCGCCGCCCAATTCCGCCGCCCTGCCAGATACCGGATTGCTGCTCATAAATACTCCTCGTAAAATTGTATGCCCTTTGTTTCTTTCCTCAAACCATTAGCGGTTAGGTAAGGTTATAGTCCCTCTTTACCAGCTCTAAAAACTTCCGCACCAGCTGCGGCATGGCCAGCC
>CAMLDA010000069.1 GCA_946478715.1 uncultured Candidatus Saccharibacteria bacterium
AGGCGGATTGCGAGCCGGTAATAAAGCTTCAGACCAAAATGTTCGACTTAGATACCTATAAAATCCTAAAGTCGTTCATATCCTCCAAGGTGCATAAGCTCAGTATCCGCCCCGTACCAGCCGAATGGCTTCAGTCCATAACCGCGGATGCTGCTATATAATGGGTTTATTAAGCGGAGACTAAAAAATGAAGCGGATAGTGGCAATAGTGGCAATCATTGTGATAGCGGGCGCCTGCTGGCTGCTTTTCGGCGGCAAGAATAACAATGAGCCGAATAATAATCAGGCCGGCCAAACTAATACTCCCTCCCGGCAGGCAAACACCAACACCGAGTCACCGGCAGCGGTCGCGACCAATAAGGTAAGTATCGCCGATATGGCTTTTTCACCAGCAAAAATATCAATCAAAGTGGGGACCACGGTAACCTGGACCAACAACGATTCGGTAGCGCATACCGTAACGGAGAGCGACGGCCAGGACGGCCCGGGTTCAAGTCCTATTTCCCCGGGGCAGTCTTACGGTTTCACTTTCCAAAAAGCCGGCACCTATGCATATATCTGCACAATCCATACGAGCATGAGCGGCAGCGTAACTGTAACCCAGTAAATCTACTTAAAGAATATTTTGCCGTTCACGCGCACGTCCAGATACTGCGCCGGCTGGCTATGGGATACGGCGAAACGATGGCGGGCCGCCAGATACTGCCCGGTCTGGGTTAAAACATCGCCGCCCATAAAGAATTTGACATAGTACTTCTGGTCTTTAGCTCTTAAATCAAGCTCCTGGGCCACGGGCGGGATAGAGAGCGAGCTTATGGGCACCTTGGCCTGCCGGCATTCGGCGTAAAGGGTCATGATAAAGCTGACTGACGAAGCGCTTAATACCTGGCTGCCGATTTTTGCCGTAAAGCCGCTTTGGTCGGTGACCTGGGGAAGTTTGTTCGCGAAAGGAAGCGCCGTGCGGCCAGAAGCTATGGCGCCCTGCGAATCTACGATATATTCGGACCCGCCGCTTTTCAGCCTTAGGCTAGCGGTAGAGATATCCAGCCTTAGGGTGGGCTGCTGGCTGAATATCGGCAGTTCGACATCGGCGCTTATGATTTCCGGGAATTTTTTCTTTAATCCGGCAGATACGGAGTTTTGGTCGAAAGTAATCTTATTACGGTTCTTAACAGGCGACAAAAGTTTGCTAGCCTCCGCCTGATATTGCGATACGCTATGGAACTGCGCGCTATTTACGATAATCTTTGGCTTTGGCGAGACAATCAGGCTGTAAATCAAACCGGCGAACAGCAAGACAACAAGGATGATATCTAAAAAGCCCAGCATTATCTTTCTGGCGCCGCGCCCGGGCGCCGAACGCCGCTGAAAAGGGCTGCTGCCGGTGTCCCGGCCCCTGGCGCTGTAATATGTGTTTATAGGCGCCCGCCCCGCCCGGTCCCGCTTGGAGACTGACCGGCCGCCTGATGGCTGTTTCATACCCTGCGGCCTGCCGCTACCTTCAGGATCAGGGCCGCCAGTTCTCTGGAAGCGTCCGGCTTAGCCGTAGCGTACAGATTGCGCGCCAGCTCAAAGCGCCTCTTATCATCATCCAGCAGGCTCTTTATCATAACCATCAGTTCATCAGCCGTCACGTCAGCCGGAGCTACGGCGGCCGCGTCTGCTCTGGCAAGCGATTCGGCGTTCTTTAACTGGTGGCCGCTGGCAAGGTGCGGGCTTGGAATAACTATACAGGGCCGGGCGGCGGCGGCCAGTTCGGCCATAGTGTTGGCCCCTGCCCTGGTTATCACCAGGTCGGCGGCGGCGGCCAAACCGGCGAAATTGTCTGAATATCCGATAACGGTTACCCTTTTACGGACAGCTGCGGCCAGGGCCCCGTAGGCGTCCCTGACCGGCTCTTCATGGTTCCTGCCGGTTATGTGCAGCAAATGTAGGGAAAGGTCATTCTGGAGCAGCTCAGGAGCTATCTGGAGCATAAGCTTATTTATCTGCACGGCGCCGCCGCTGCCTCCGGACACCAGTAAAACTTTGGATTCAGCCGGCAGCCCAAGCGCCAGCTTGCTGCTTTTTTGGATTTTCGGCGTCACTTTCCTGATGCCGGTATCGATAGGTATCCCAACGTAAAAGGTGGAGTGCTTAGGGTAATCATAAAATTCCGCGGGCATGCCGGTCGCATGAGCGGCCGCCCAGCGGCCTATCAGGCGGTTGGCCAGCCCCGGCACCGTATCGGAGTCATGGGTGACTACTGGTATGCCGAGCAGCCTGGCCGCGACCGCTACCGGCAAAGCTACAAAGCTTCCTTTGCTAAAGACCACATGCGGCCTGAATTTCCTTAAGATCCTGGCGGACGCTATCACGCTGCCCGGGAATTTCAAGAAGTCCCGGATATTTTTTATGAATATGTCAGGATAAAAGAAACCTTTGGCGAATCTCAAGGTGTCATAACGCCGGAACTTTCCGGCTTTTATGAACGCGACGAAATCAAAATCATGGCTGCTTTTCTGAAACGTGTCAAAGCCATCGCCTTTATTGCCGATGTAAACTATCTGGCAGTCGGGGTTCTGTGATTTAAGTTCTTGGGCGAGCGACAACAGCGGGACCACGTGCCCGCCGGACCCTCCCCCCGTCAAAATAACCGTTGGAGCTTGCTGTTTCATTTATCTCCGCATTAGATTGGATTACGCTGTAACTAGTATATCGTGAAATCTGGAAAACTATTCCCAGGGCGGCGGTTAAGAATATCATGCTGGTGCCCCCCTGGCTGATGAGCGGCAAAGTAATCCCCTTCAATGGCAGCAGCCCGGTCATGGCTCCTACGTTGATTATCATCTGTACGCTTAACCACGCCATCACCCCTACGACCAGCAGCCGCTGCGAGATATCAGAAGTACGTTCAGCTATCCGCTTCAGCCGCGTTATCAATGCTCCGTATATGACCATGATCAGAAAAGTGCCTACAAAACCGAATTTTTCGGCCATTATGGCGAATATGGAGTCGTTGGAAGCCTCCGGCAGGTATCCGTAAGCCTGGACGCTATATCCTAGCCCCAAACCAAGCACACCTCCGGACCCGACTGATATCAGCGCCTGGCAGGCCTGGTACCCCGTGGTTAGGCAATCGGCTTCAGGGTGCATGAACGTCGCCAGGCGCTCACGGCGATAAGAACTGGATGATACCGCCACGACCAGCAGGATAATCACCAACCCGGCTATCATAGCGGCTTTTTTAAGGGGTATACCCGCTACATAGGCCATAACTATCAGCATGGCTATCATTACGCCCGCGGACCCCAGGTCGCTTTGCAGCTTGGCTACCACCAAACCGATGCCTGCCAGCAGGAATACCAGGGGTTTTAAGGTAGCATTAAAATCGGCCAGCCTGTTTTCCCTGGCCCGCTGCGCCAGGAAGCTGGACAGCCCTACTAGTATCGCCAATTTAATAAGTTCGGCGACCTGGAACGAGAATCCGCCCAGCCTGACCCAGCGGTGCGCCTGATATACGGCGTCTACCGGCATCACCATCACAAGCAGCGAACCGGTAAGGGCGGCGATGGCCAGTGGTTTTGCGGACTTGGGCCAGACATTCAAAGGAAAATATGAAGCTATGCTGAAGGTCAGG
>CAMLDA010000070.1 GCA_946478715.1 uncultured Candidatus Saccharibacteria bacterium
TTTGCTGGTGGGACGGATACCGACGATTTCAACTTCGTCGTTAACCTTTACGATACCCTGCTCAACGCGGCCGGTAGCAACGGTGCCGCGGCCCTTGATGGAAAAGACGTCTTCGATAGGCATCAGGAAAGGCTTATCCAGGTCGCGGACGGGCTCTGGGATGTAATCATCCATAGCCTTGACCAGTTCCATGACGGCGTCCTCGTTAGCGGCATCGCCTTCCAGGGCCTTGGTGGCGGAACCCTTGATGATCGGGCAGTCGCGGTCGAACTCGTACTTGGCCAGCAGATCGCGGACATCTTCCTCAACCAGTTCGACCAGTTCAGGATCGGCCAGGTCCATCTTGTTTAAGAAGACCAGGATCTTAGGAACACCGACCTGGCGGGCCAGCAGCACGTGCTCGCGGGTCTGCGGCATCGGGCCGTCGGCGGCGGAGACAACCAGTATAGCGCCGTCAATCTGGGCGGCACCGGTAATCATGTTCTTAACGTAGTCGGCGTGGCCGGGCATGTCGACGTGCGCGTAGTGGCGCTTTTCGCTTTCGTATTCCTGGTGGGAGGTAGCGATGGTTATACCGCGGGCTTTTTCTTCGGGGGCGTTGTCAATCTGGTCATAAGCTACAGGCTTGTTGATGGCGCTGGGAAGCTTTTTGGCCAATACAGCGGTAATCGCTGCGGTTAATGTGGTCTTACCATGGTCGACGTGACCCATGGTACCGACGTTGACGTGGGGCTTGGAACGGTCGAAATTCTCTGCCATTTAGGGATGCTCCTTTAAAATTAGTTTACTTTTAGCATAGTTAAGCAATAGCCACCTATGCGATATGCGCTAATTATAAGCGAAATTCAAGCGATTTGTAAAGGGGTAAGAGACCTATTTTTCGGGAAGCAGCTCATCAACGACGGATATGAGCTGGACGGTCTTGCGGAACTGGTGCCTCATCTGGACGTAAAGTACTTTGCCGGGGCCGACATCCACGAAAGTATCAACTCCGTATTCCTCTTTCATGAACTGGGCGCTCTGCCTTAGCAATACGCCTGTGGTCAGCTGCCGCGCCAAATGTTCCTTAAGCCCGCGTGTCGACCTGATAGCCCTTGCCCTATTGCCTACGAAGTCATACGAAGGTTTTTTGAATTTAGCGTTCTTGAGCGCCGATTGGACATTGGCTACTGCAGGGGCCATATGTATGGAGTGCGCCGCCTCAGCTATAGCCGGCCAATCCAGCCGGACATGGCTCCAGGCCTCGGAGCTGGCAAGATAAGCGGCCATCTCTTTAAGGCCGACTTCAGAGCCGGAGAAAACGGTCTGGGCTCCTGGATTATCATTCACGGCGTACACCCCCTCGAACTCCTTAGCGAGCTTTGTGGCTACATTAAAAGGCAATCCTGTGGCTACCAGCATCTTGCCGGGATTTATAATGCTGGCGTTGTGCATTTCTTCCCCCCTGACATCTATCTGCTGCAGCCCGGTTGCGAAGTCATAGGCGCCGGCGGCCATCAGCGCGGCGTATTCTCCGGCGCTGGCGCCAAAAAATACCCTTTTACGATGCCCGGGTATAACGCCTTCTTCTTCGGCGGCCCGCCAAAGCGCGGCGCTTCCTAGGTATAACCTTACCTGGTTATCACGAGTATTTGACTCGGCTGTAGTTTCGCTTAGGAGCAAAGAGAGCAGCGGCCGGTTTAGCACTTCCTCGCCTTCATGGAGCACATCAATAGTTATAGGATGCTCCCTTAGAAGCCGCTTCATCTTCGCCGGATCCTGTGCGCCCTGGCCGGGAAAACCGACCGCTATGCTGCCTTCCGCTTCAAGTTCCGTCATATCGGGAATATTAAACTATTATATTAATAATTCCGCAAGCGGGTACGAGCGTGGCTTACTTTTTAACTATTTTTACGAGCTGCCGCGATCTTCCGCCAAAATCGCCCTCTTTGAATTCCCAAATCCCGATGCCTGCCGATTCCAATAACCTGCCGTAGCTTTCACGGTCATGGCTGAAGTCCGGGTTAGCGTAGTGGGCACCCGCGATACCAGAGGATATACGGTTTTCCGGGCCGAATCTTTCTTTTGCCTCAATCTGTTCCTTGCTGGCGGGGCTGTACGTAAAGCTGTCGATAAAAAGTAGGCCCTGAGGTGATAAAACACGGTATAACTCCAAAATAGCAGTCTTCTGCTCCCGGCTGTGAAGCAGCTCGTTAAAGGCTGACCACATTACGATTACCGCCTGAAAACTATTGTCTGGAAACGGGATATCGGTCATAGAGGCGACACGGAAGGAAGCCCGGCTGCTTTTTTCTTTGGCGGCCCGGATAAGCACTTCTGACACGTCGATACCGGTTACGTCATAGCCCTTTCGTGATAAAGGAATAGCAATCCTACCATAACCGCAGCCCGCGTCCAAAACAGCTGAACCGGGCGGGATAAGTCCGGACAGCTCATTTACCGCGGCCTCTGTCCAAGCCGGATCCACTCTTTTCTCCAGGGCTTTAGCGCCGTATTCGTTGTAGAACCGGCGGCTAAGCTCGGGGCTGTTCATTCCTTATTTGCCGGATTTGGCTATGATATCTTGAGCGACGTTCGGGGGTACATCGGCATAGTGGTCCAGTTCCATACTGGAGCTGGCACGACCCTGGGTGGTGCTGCGCAGATCAGTAGTATAGCCGAACATCTCGCCCAGAGGCACATAAGCTGTGATTTCCTTGATGCCGGCCTGCAGGTCTTCCATGCTCTCCACGCGGCCGCGCTTGCTATTTAAGCCGCCGATTACATCACCCATGAATTCTTCAGGAGTAACGACTACGACTTTCATTATCGGCTCTAGCAGGACCGGAGCGGCCTTTTTGACGCCTTCCTGCAGCGCCATAGAACCGGCGATCTTGAAGGCCATCTCGGAGGAGTCGACTTCATGGAAGGAACCGTCGTACAGCTCGGCCGTGATATCGACCACCGGATAACCGGCGATGACGCCGTTAGCCATGGCTTCTTCGATACCGGCGCGTACCGCTGGGATATATTCGCTGGGAACGACGCCGCCCTTGATGCTGTTTATGAATTCAAAGCCCTTGCCGGCTTCGTTCTGGGACAGGCGCAGCCACACATGGCCGTACTGGCCGCGTCCGCCGGATTGGCGGATGAACTTGCCTTCCTGCTCAACGCCTTCCTTGCGGATAGTCTCGCGGTAAGCGACCTGCGGCTGGCCGATATTGGCTTCTACCGCGAACTCCCGCTTCATGCGGTCGACGATGATTTCCAGGTGCAGCTCGCCCATGCCTGAAATAATCGTCTGGCCAGTCTCGTGGTCTACCTTTACGCGGAAAGTTGGATCTTCTTCGGCGAGCCTCTGAAGGGCCAGGCTCATCTTTTCCTGGTCGGCTTTTGTCTTGGGCTCGATAGCGATGCTAACGGGCGGCTCCGGGAAAGTGATGCTTTCCAGGATTATCGGATGGCTGGAATCGCAAAGCGTATTGCCGGTGGTCGTGCCCTTAAGGCCTACGACGGCGGCGATGTCTCCGGCTTCCACCTCAGCTACATCTTCACGCTTATCGGCGTGCATGCGTACGATACGGCCGACGCGCTCTTTCTCC
>CAMLDA010000071.1 GCA_946478715.1 uncultured Candidatus Saccharibacteria bacterium
TCAAAGCCCAGCTGCACCATTACCTTAACCTGCACCGGGTCCTTTGGGAAAAAATTGAGGATATCAAAGAAAAAGGCTCCATAAAGGGCAAAGAGGTCACCCCGATGCGCTCTCAGCTGGAAGGCTACAAGAAAACAGTAGAGCTGATAGGCGGCCGCATAGAACAGATGAATCTGTATATTCCGACTCGGGCAGCGATCGTGAGCAAAAATGGCTGGGAAAAGTTCCTGACCGGGGTCCTGGAATTCCAGTACGACAACCTGGACCATAACCTGGCTTATATAAAGTCTATCTGGGGAATGACTACCGCGTTCCTGGATTCCGCCATCCAAATCTTTACAGAGGTTTCGAGTCTTAGTACCCGGGATTCAGTAAACGCGCTGACCATCATATCGAGTATAGGTGTAATCAGCGGCGTTTTGGGCTTTTTGACGGCCGACAAACTGCCGAGCGTCACGCATAACGGCGTAGTATACTTTGGGCTTCTGCTGCTTGGCACCATCGTCGTTAACCGGGCGCTTAGGTATATTTTTCAGCATGTCCGCTACAAAATTAATGACATCAAATTCGTTAAGATCACTTCCGACCGGCATATATGAACACTATTCTAGTCCCGTTTTTGGCGGCCATAAGCTATGCGGGCAGCATTTTAGTAGCTAAATATGGGCTGACCCGGCGCCGCATCAGCCTGCGTGATTACATACCCGGTATTTTTCTTTCCCTGGCTTTCTTCTCTTTTCTGACACTTATAAAGTGGGGCGGCGCAAATTCTGAGGCGCTTTTTAAAACCCATAACTTGCTGCTGCTGATCGCGCTCATAGTGACCGCCACTATATGGAATGTCTTGTATTATGTCGGCCTCAGTAAGGAAAAAATGAATACAACCGAAGGCGTAATCCTGCTCATGCCGCTGATGACAATCGTATTCTCCTGGGCTGTAGTACCTTCGAATTTCGACATCCGGATAGCTTTCGCGGCCGCAGCGGCGACGTTTCTGGTAGCGGCTACCTACCGCCCCAGGAAATTAGTGCGGTTTGATATATACGGGCTGATGCTGATGCTGGCGGTAGTATTGATGGCCATAGAGAACGTTTTAGCCGGAGAACTTTTGCAGACCAATTCAATATCACCGGCGACCCTGTACGCTATCAGGACCAGTGTTATTTTTGTAATTTTTTACGCTTATTACCGCCCGTCTTTCAGGAAACTGAGCTATAGGACAGTCGCCCTTTTGGCGGTATCGGGATTTATTGGCACATCAGCGATGCTGCTAAGGTTTTACGGGCTTAGGGACGCCGGCATCACTCTGACCGCCATAATACTTATTCTTGTGCCGGTAATAGTTTTCAGCTCGGCCATGGTCTTCTTCCATGAAAGGATGAAGCCTAAAAGATTAGCCGCCATGGCGTTAATCGGCGTCATCATCGTTTACGCCAGCATTGTTAACGCTTCGCTTCTAGGTAAATAACTTAGGCGGCTAAACGCCTGGAGATTTCGTCCCAGTTAACGACGTTCCACCAGGCCTCGATATACTCCGGACGGCGATTCTGGTATTTAAGATAGTAGGCATGCTCCCATACATCCAGGCCTAAAACCGGCTTCTTGCTTTCTTTAAGCGGTGTCTCTTGGTTGCCGGTGGACATGATTTCCAGGCTGTCTCCGTTTTTTACAAGCCAGGCCCATCCGGAGCCGAACCGCTTGACGGCCGCGTCGGTGAACTTTGCCTTAAAATCCTCCGCACTGCCAAAAACCTGGGTTATGGCTTCCGGGACCTCTTTGCTGCCGCCTGGTTTCATCGTTTCCCAGAACAGGCTATGGTTGTAGTGCCCGCCGCCGTTATTGCGAACCGCGTCGCGGATATCCGAAGGCACGGATTCAATGTAGGTAAGTATCTCTTCTATTTGTTTATTCTGCCATTCAGGGGCTGCGGACAGGGCTTCGTTCAGCTTCTGGACATACGTCCCGTGGTGCTTATCATGGTGCAGCTCCATGGTTTGGGCATCTATATATGGTTCCAGGGCGTCAAAAGCGTACCCCAGTTCCGGCAATGTAAAACCCATAGCCCCTCCCTTCTTTTAGCTGATGCCCTGCGGGCGGCGGTTTAGCGTTCGCGCCACTTAAGGAGTTCGGCGGAGTAAACGACCCAGAACAGCATGACGCTGACTTCGACGACAGTCCACCATCCCGGTGTCTGGCTAAGGTATTTGCCAAAGTAGCCGCTATTTCCGAGCGCTCTTGCGGTATCGCTGGTTACTAAAAAGGCGTTCTCAATGAACCAGAAACCGGTTACCAGGACGGCCAGGGTGACGCCTACGAAACGCACCAGAGCGTTCATAGGGACCCGCAGCAGGCTGACGGCGCCCCAGAGTTCGGCGATTATAAGGATGATTGCCGTTCCCGTAGACCAGCCGACGTTGATATTACCCAGAAAATCGCTGAATTTGCCAAAGCTGATTATCTGCAGGATTGCCATGACCACAAGCACTGCCGCCGGTATTGCCAGCACGTTCCAGCTTGCCGGACTCAGATCCGGAGTTGATGACCCACCAGACCAGTTTGAACTGTAATCCCTATAAGATCGCATATTTTCCCCTCGCTTTTATTAACTAAGACCATAATACCACCAAACGGACTGTTATTTCCGATTTTCTTTGCGCCATTCATCAATCTGGGCGTGATGGCCGCTTAGCAGTACCTCCGGGACCTTTAGGCCCCTGTATTCTTCGGGTTTGGTATAGTGCGGATGCTCGATTTCACCGGGATTGGTATAGCTTTCTTTTTCGGCGCTGGTCTCGCCGCCCAGGACCCCGGGTATGAGCCGCGTCACTGAGTCCGCGATAACCATAGCCGGCAATTCGCCGCCGGTAAGGACGTATTCGCCTACGGAAAGCTGCTTATCCACAAGGGTGGTTATACGCTCATCATAACCTTCGTAGCGGCCGCAGATAATTATAAGTCCGGCTTCGGTGGCCGCGAATTCACGGGCCATTTCCTGATTAAACATCTCTCCTCGCGGCGTCATCAGCAGCACCTGGGCGTCAGGGTCTTCTTTTTTAGCGTGTTCCACCGAGGCGAATAAAGGTTCCGGCCGCAGAACCATGCCATCGCCCCCGCCATACGGCGTGTCATCAACCTGCCGCCGCGGCCCGATTCCAAAATCACGAAGATTGACCAGCTTATATTCGACCAGTTTTTCTTTCTGGGCTTTCCAGAGCATGCTGCTGTTCAGCACGCCCTCGAACATTTCCGGGAACAGCGTGATAATCTGTATCTTCATGCAAATACTTAACTTGTTAAGTATTTAAACATCCAGGTCGTCAAGTTCGGCCAATTCGGCCCGGGTGCGCGACACCACATCCGAATCGCGGTCTTTGGCGGCTTCTGGTTCCGCGTCGTCTTCGACATCGGAAGAACCCGTATCCTCGTCCACCGGGGC
>CAMLDA010000072.1 GCA_946478715.1 uncultured Candidatus Saccharibacteria bacterium
GAGTTTGCCCGGCTGCGCCCTAAACTGGGCAAAATCGTGGCTACCAGCGGCGGTTATGATCCCATACACCCCGGGCATATCAGTTTGATCATAAACAGCAAGAAGTACGGCGACACTATGGTGGTGATTGTGAACGGGGACTGGTTCTTGTCTAAGAAAAAAGGCCGCCCGTTCCAAGGGCTGGAAACCCGCTGCCTGATTGTCAGCGGCATAAAGAACGTTGATTATGTGGTGCCGTTTGAGATAGAAGGCGATATGAGCGTTAACAAAGCTCTTGAGGTGATTAAACCTCACGTCTACACAAAAGGCGGCGACACAGTCGACCCATCTACCATCAGGGAGTGGGAAGTCTGCCAAAAGAACGGTACCAAAGTGGTTTTTGGGGTAGGGGAGAGCAAAAAATGGTCTTCCAGCTGGTTCACGAAGGATTGGGAAAAATCCAGGCTTAAGGCTAAACGCGCCTTGGCCGCCCAGCGGCTTAAAGAAAAATTGGATAAGTATTTGCCCAAGGAAAATACTTAACAAGTTAAGTATTAACATAAGGAATCCCTTCGCGGTTCCTTATACAGCTTCACGCCAGGCAGGCTTTATATTTCTAATGCCGGCCTGCTTGGGTTCAGCATATAATCTCGCTAACCGCTTGATTATCGCGCCAGGCAAAAAAATGCGATTTTTGCTTGGGCTATCTTCCGGATGGCAATCAAGTATTTATCAGAGCTGATATTTCAGAAATCAGATTATCAAGCTTTTGCTTATCGCGGGCCTCGGCGTTGAGTCGGAACAGCGGCTCCGTATTACTGGGCCTGACGCTGAAACGCCAGTCAGGACAGTCAACGGAAAGCCCGTCGGTTTTATCGACCTGCCCGGACTTACCGAATTTTTTTTCTATCTTCCGGATAGCCGATGCCGGGTCGGCAACCGTAAAATTCGTCTCTTCCGATATGACGTACTTATCCATCAGCGGCTTAATCATCTGGGCCAGGCTTTTACCGGACACCGATATCATTTCCACAATCTTAAGGAAAGGCACTATGCCGTTGTCCGCGCAGAAACTGTCTTTAAAGTAATAGTGGCCGCTGGACTCCGCCGCGAACGGCGCGTTTTCCTGGCGCATGCGGGTTTTTATAAAGGTATGCCCTGTTCGGTTTATGACCGGCACGCCCCCGGCCGCCTTGATTGCGTCATCGATAATCCAGGCCGTAGTGACATCGTGCACTATTTTCGCGCCCGGGCTGTCTTTGATGAACTGCGGTACCAGCAGGGCGATAATGTAGGCGCTTGGGATGAACCTGCCGCCGCCTGTAAATAAAAAGCAGCGGTCGGCATCTGCGTCCCAAGCTACACCCAGATCCGCCCCGGACTCTTTTATCAGTTTTTCGGTTTCGGCCCGGTTCTCCGGCAGCAAGGGGTTGGGGGTGCCTTTGGGAAAAGTCCCATCCTCTTCCCAGTTAAGCCTGATAAGCTCAAGTCCCAATTTGCCGGCTATGATATCCATGTTTCTGCCGACCGCGCCAAAGTTGGCGTTTGCCACTACTTTTAGGTTCTTGATTGACTTGGTATCGATATACCCAAGCACATGCCCGATGTAGTCGTTTATTATTTCTTTTTGCTCCAGACGGCCTTTTTCCGCGGCAGGTATTTTGTTATCGGACGCCGACCAGTCTCGCATCGCAGCCAGGCTCTCGCTGCTGACAGGGCCCCCGCCTTTTTCCGCGAACTTTAGCCCGTTATACTCTTTTGGATTGTGCGAAGCGGTAACCGAAATGCCGGCGTCCAGACCGTAGTTCCCGACCGCGAAATACAGCTGGTCGGTAGTGATTACGCCGATATCCACAACGTCTACCCCGCAGTTCAGAAGAGCGTCGATTAAAGCCTGCTTAAGCTCGCTGCCGCTGGCCCGCACGTCCCGCCCGACGGCTACCTTCTTTGGTTTTAATATCGCGGCGCAGGCTTCACCTATTCGGTATACGGATTCCTTATTGATCTGCTCCGGGTAAATTCCCCGGACGTCATAGGCTTTGAATGTTTCTTGGAATCCCTGCATTTATTCCACTGTCACCGATTTAGCAAGGTTGCGCGGCCTGTCGACATTCTTACCCAGTTTGACGGCGATATGGTACGAAAAAAGCTGCAGAACTATGGCTACCAGTATGGGCTGGAGCTGCTCCGCGGCAGCGGGGATATAAATGACATCGTCGGCCAGCCGCTTGATGCCGCGGTTGCCTTTTGTGGCGACGGCCACCACCGGGCCGCCGCGGGCCCGGATTTCCTCGATGTTAGAGTAGGTCTTTTCCAGCATCTCGCCGTCCGGCGCTATGGCGAAAGTGCCAAATTTCTTATCAATCATAGCCAGAGGCCCGTGCTTCATCTCTCCGGCGGCATAGCCTTCGGCATGGATATAACTTATCTCTTTCAATTTCAGGGCGCCTTCCAGGGCGCAGGGATAACCGTAACGGCGTCCGATGTACAGAAAATCGCTGAAGCCCGTGTATTTTTCGGCGACCTTTTTGATTTGGTCGCTCTGGGCCAGCAGCTGCTCGGCTTTGATGGGCAGGTCGTAAAGCTCCTTTAGTAAAGGTTTGAAAAGGCCTGTGCGGTTCTTTGACAGGTGAAGGGCTATCTGCGCCAGGACTGTGACCTGGGCGATAAAGGCTTTGGTTGACGCCACGGCTTGTTCCGGTCCGGCGTGGCAGTAAACGCCGGCGTCGGTAAGCCGGGCGATGGTTGAGCCGACGGCATTGACCACCCCCAGCCTTAGCAGGCCGTAGTCCTCAACTTTTTTAAGAGCGGCAATCGTATCGGCGGTTTCGCCGGATTGTGAAATAGCCAGTATGGCGGTGCTGCGGCTGAGCGGCTCGCTGCGGTATTTGAACTCGCTGGCCAGCTGGACTTCTACCGGAATACCGGCCAGCTCCTCAATAAGGTACTCGCCTATCAGGCCGGCGTAGTATGAGGTGCCGCAGGCCACGATGATTATCCGCTCGATATATTTAAGCTGCTCTCTGACGCTTTCCAGGCCGCCCAGCTTTATAGTCGAGCTTTCCGGATGTACCCGGCCGAGCGTTGCCGAACGTATGGTCTGCGGGGCCTCGTTGATTTCTTTTATCATGAAGTTCGGATAATCACCCAGCCGGGCCTGCTCAAAGTCAAAGTCAAGCAGTTCCGCGCCGCGCTTTATTTTTAGGTCGCGTTTTACGTTCTTTATCTGATAACCGTCCCGGCCGATGACGACCATCTCGTGATCGTCAAGATAAACCACGTTCTTGGTATGCTCCATGACAGCCGTGGGATCGGACGCCAGGATATATTCATCCTGGCCGACACCGAGTATCAGAGGGCTGGATAGGCGCGCGGCGTAGACGGTATCCGGGTGGCGACTGCTGATGACAGCCACGGCATAAGCT
>CAMLDA010000073.1 GCA_946478715.1 uncultured Candidatus Saccharibacteria bacterium
CTACTTCGTCAATTCCTGGCGGGAAATACGCCAGGTCCAGTGGCCCAACCGGCGAGAAACCTGGCGTTTAACGCTAGCCGTGTTCATTTTCGCGGCGGTATTCGGAGCCTTAGTAGCCGGTGTCGACAAGGGTCTGGACGAGGTCTTTAAGAAAGTAGTTTTAAAGTAAGAGGAACGCATGGTCAGCAAACGATACGATTCAAGTAAGCAATGGTACGCCATCCATACCTACAGCGGGTATGAAGAAAAAGTAGCTGAAAGCATCCGCCAGCGCGCGGAAAGCCTTGATATGGGCGATAAAATCTTCCAGGTGCTCGTACCAAAAGAAAAGATGATTGAAATCAGAAACGGCAAGCGCAAAGTCGTCGAAAAGCGGATTTTCCAGGGATACGTGCTGGTAGAGATGAAATTGTCGGAGGACGCCTGGTATATCGTCCGCAACACGCCGAACGTTACCGGTTTCGTAGGCACCGGCACCGAACCTACCCCTGTAGGCGAAGACGAGATCGCCAAGATAATGAAGCGTATGGGCCGCGAAGAGCCTAAGCATAAATTTGATTACCGCGTAGGTGAAGTAGTGAATATCGTCGACGGCCCGTTCAAAGGCTTTGACGGCGCTATCAATGAAATCGACGCCCAGAAGGGCAAGTTAAAGGTTTTGGTCAACATGTTCGGCCGGGAAACACCGGTAGAGCTGGATGGCCTTCAGGTTAAAAGGGTTTAGGAGCAACTATGGCACAGTCTAAAGAAGTAAGAGCAACATTAAAGATGAAAATCCGCGGCGGCCAGGCCAGCGCAGCCCCCCCTGTAGGAAGCACGCTCGGCCAGTACGGCGTAAATATGATGGATTTCATAAATCCGTTCAACGATGAAACGAAAGACCGCATGGGCCAGAGCCTTACCGTCCACATAACCATTTATGACGACCGGTCTATGTCGTGGCGGGTAGTGGGCACGCCCACTGATGAGCTGATACTGTCCGCGCTGAAAGTCGATAAAGGTTCCGGCGAGCCCAATAAGACCAAGCTCACCAAAAAGCTCAGCCAGAGCCAGCTGACCGAAATCGCAGAAGCCAAGGCCGCCGATATGAACGCCGATGATATCGAGTCAGTCAAGAAGATGGTCGCCGGCACTGCCCGCAGCATGGGCGTAGAGGTAGAACAATAATGAGTATAGAGTCATCAGGCGGAAGCGTTTACGAGGCGCCCCGTTTCCCGGAAGCTTACGAGCCGACACCCTACGAAGAAGCTGCGGCTGAGCGCAGCGCCGCCCGTATCGCCATAAACCTAAAAGTGCTGGCCGGCGAACAGCCCTCCAAAGAGCTGACGGACGCGATCGAGCACTGGACCAGAGTAGCAAATGATCTGGCAGAAGAAGCCAACGTTTAGATAAATTAATTCAAGTGGGAGGCGCCTGACGGCGCCGCTAGTACCACGAAGGAGAGAATATGGCACAAGCCAAGAAGAAAGAAGAGCAGCTTAAAGAGGCGGAGATGGTGGTAGAAGCCGCTCCCGTAAAAGCCAAAGATACAGCCGATAAGCCAAAGGCCGAGAAAACTGCCGCCAAGGCCGGCAAGCGCAGCGCCAAGGCTGCGAAAGAAGCCGAAGAAAAGCAGGCTAAAGAAGAAAGAAAAGCCGAAGCCCCGGCTGAAAAGCCCCAGCCCAAATCCGCACAGGTATCAAAGACCCGGGCCGAAAGAGCCGGCAAGAAGTATAAAGAGGCTCTGAAGCAGATCGATAAGACCAAAGAGTACCCATTGGCCGACGCGCTGGAACTGGCCGCCAAAAACTCGTCTACTAAATTCGATAGTTCTATAGAACTTCACATAAATCTTGGCGTGGACCCCCGCCAGGCCGACCAGAACGTACGCGATACCGTCAGCCTGCCTGCCGGTACCGGCAAAACCGTAAGGGTGGCCGTGCTATGCGATGCCGCCGAAGCCTCAAAGGCTAAGTCCGCCGGCGCCGATATTGCCGGCGAAGAGGAAATCTTCGCACTTTTGGATAAAGAGAACCTTGATTTTGACATCCTGGTAGCCACCCCGGCCATGATGCCCCGGCTGGGCAAATATGCCCGCCTGCTGGGCCCCCGCGGCCTGATGCCTAATCCAAAGAGCGGAACGGTTTCCGCAGACACCGCTACCGCGGTAAAAGAAGCTAAAGCCGGCCGTGTGGAATACCGCGTGGACCAGTCCGGAATCATCCACCTGGCTGTGGGTAAAGCCAGCTTTGGCAAAGATAAGCTGAACCAGAACGCCGAAGCCGTAATGGGCAGCGTCCGGGCCGCCAAACCGGCCAGCCTAAAGGGCATATACATCAAAAGCGCCTATGTCTCATCTACCATGGGCCCCAGCGTAAAAGTCGCTTTGTAGGTGATATACTACCTGAATAAAGGACTTTAGACATGCCACAGGATAATACCAGCCAGGACGCCGATGCTTACTACGGCAATGAAGAAATCGATAGCGGCGAAATAGACCTCAGCTTCTTAGACGAAGACGATAGCCAAAAGTAACCACTCCGCGATAAATGAAAATCGGAATAATAGTACCGCATATATTCATGCAGGATGCGGTCCTGCCTGACGTTATCTTCGCCCCTGCCAGGCTGGCTATAGAGCTGGCCGAGCAGGTCCAGGCCAAAGGCCACCAGGTAACGCTGTTCACTCCGGGAAAAATAACCACCAAGGTAAGAAACCTTAACGCCGATCTTTCATATTTTGAGAATGAGCTCAAACTGCGAGGCGACAGCTATATATCCCTGCTAAGAAAACATCCTTTTACTTTCATCACCCTTTCCCGGCAGGTCCAGAATGAGCTTATTGCCAAAGCCATGCGGATGGCCAACGACAATGAGCTGGATATCCTTCATGTATATACGAATGAGGAGGAAACGGCGCTGCCGTTTTCGGCCCTGTGCTCAAAGCCGGTTGTCTTCACTCATCATGATCCGTTCAATTTCTTAGTCAAATATAAGAACTTCTATCCAAAGTATTCACAAAATAACTGGATATCGATTTCTCTGTCGCAAAGAGCCCAGATGCCTCCGGATACGAATTGGCTTGCCAATATCCCCCACGGCCTGCCGGCAAACCTTTATAAGCCCTCATACGAAACGGATTCTGATTTTCTGGTCTATCTTGGCCGGATAATCAATACCAAAGGAGTCCATCTGGCCATCAAAGCTGTCCGGCTATATAACCAAAGCCACGAACACAAGCTGACGCTTAAAATCGCCGGCAAACACTACGCCGATTACCAAAAGGACTCGTATTGGAAAGAAAAAATCGAACCGAAATTAGCCGACAAGCACATCCAATACGTCGGGTTCGTTGATTCCGCGGCCGATAAGCAAGAATTGCTGGCCGGT
>CAMLDA010000074.1 GCA_946478715.1 uncultured Candidatus Saccharibacteria bacterium
ATTATTTTTCAAATTCCAAACCTTGGTACGCGTGGAGGGATTTGAACCCCCGGCCTTTGGTACCGGAAACCAACGCTCTATCCAGCTGAGCTACACGCGCTTAACAGGGGTATTATAGCACCTCTCTAAGGTGTCTTAGGGTCTTTTGACCCGGTTCTCTGTGATTTGAATTTTTGGAATTGGGAGAGAGTGTCTTCTAAAACCCTCAATACGCTCTGGGCGTGTTCGCGGCTCATGCCGACTCGCGCTACCGGCTGGGTGCCTTGCGGACCGGTCTGCATGAAGTTCATCACCACGCCGTAGTTATTGACCATGATGTCTACTGTATCCGTGAATAATACCCGCTTATCACTGTTAGCAAGTACATCAGGACTCCTTTCAGAGTTGTCCATCCTGGCCGCGGGTATTTTTTCACCCGCATAACCCGCCAGCTCCCACAGGCTCACGGCCTCGTCATCACGGGCGCCGAAGTGGCTTATGAGTAGCAGCAATACATCTTCGCTGGGCTTTGAAGTCCCCAGCTCAAAGTTAGCTAATTCGCGTACGTCAATCTCTACCGCGCCGGAAGTTTCCGCAAGGCTTTCATTAGCCCTGGTGCGTAATTTCTTCAAATGCCGCCCAAGCGGCCTGTAAGGTGTGGCCTCTGAACTGTTCATCTGCGTCCATTATATCAGGAACAGGTCTAACCTGCCTTTGGAGC
This sequence comes from uncultured Candidatus Saccharibacteria bacterium, assembly GCA_946478715.1. The sequence continues at coordinate 701 of CAMLDA010000074.1, forward strand.
GCAGTTACTAGGTATAATAAGTTAGATGAAAGTACAGCATCATGTACCGCTGGCGGCTTATACTTCCCTGCACGCCGGCGGGGCGGCCGAGGACCTCATAGAGCTTGAGGCCGGTGATGATTTGCGGGAAATCATAAAAAACCTTAAGCGTCCGGTGCGGGTACTCGGCTACGGTACGAATGTCCTGGTTTCCGACAAAGGCCTGCCCGGCAGCGTGCTGATAAATAAATCCGGCAGCATCGATATTGACGAGAGCGGCATTGTACGGGCGGACAGCGGCGCCAACTGGGATGAGCTAGTCGTTGAAGCAATAGACCGGGGGCTGTGGGGGCTGGAATTCACCAGCGGTATACCGGGCGGAGTGGGCGCGGCCGTGGCGGGCAGCATAGCCGCATACGGCCACCGGGTGTCTGACCGGTTTGTGAGCGCCGAAGTCCTGGATACGCAGACGGGTGAGGTTTCTGCGTGGGGGGTGGATAAATTTGATTTCGGCTATCGGCGCAGCAGGATGCAGCTGCCGGAGAATTCTAAATTTGTGATTCTTAAGGCGTCCTTTAAGCTGGAGCATCAGCCGACGGGTGAGATGGAATATCAGTCGGCGCTGAAAGCCGCCGCGGATATCGGCATCAAGCCTGACACGTTATCCAATCGCCGCCGGATTATCATGGAAGCCCGCCGCCGCGCCGGATCATTATTGGCCGACGTCAGCCAAGGCCCCTGGACAGCCGGCTCTTTCTTTAAGAACCCGCTGGTAGATGAGTCCCAGGTGCAGGCGATAGTTGGGCATGACGAATCGGGAGTTAGCCGCGAACAACTGCTAAGGCAGAATGTCATTCACGGAGGCGATAAAACCCGCGTCTCAGCGGCGCATGTCTTACTGGCCGCCGGGTTTAAGCGAGGCCAGGCCTGGGGCCGGGTAAGGCTGCACCCTGATCATATCCTGAAGATTGAGAATACCGGCGGTGCAACGGCCCAGGAAATCTATGATGCAGCCCAGAATATTATTGTGACAGTCAGAGAAAGATTGGGTATCACCTTGGAACCGGAAGTCCGTTTCCTGGGCGAATTTTAGATGATAGTATGAGCTCATGGCTAAAAAAACAAAAAAAGACAAATGGTTCATCCCGGTGCGCGGCAGCTACCTGCCGAATAACTGGAAAGGCTGGCTGACGTATCTGCCGTTTACGGCCTATTTGGTATTCGCTATGGTTATAGGCTGGCAAAAGGCCGCCGATACGGCGCAGGCCGTCTTATACATTGTCCCGAATTGGGTAGCGTCGGCGGCGGTTATGACCTGGCTGGCAAAACGGACAAGCTGACAGGCAAGGAATCTAATTGTCGCTGGGCAGGGGGAACTGAAGAGAGAACTCTTTCACCTCATTACTTAACATGTTAAGTATTTTGTCGTCGCTACGGTTTTTGATGGCTTTGGCCAGCCATTCGGCTACCTGGGCCATATCCTCTTCTTTAAGCCCGCGGGTCGTCATAGCGGGAGTCCCCAGGCGCAGGCCGCTGGGCCTGAATGGCGGCAGAGGATCATCGGGTATGGAGTTGCAGTTCGCGGACAAGCCAATCTTATCAAGCAGGTCCTGTACTTCCCGGCCATTCACGCCAAAGCTGGTGTATACGTCGGCCATTATCAGATGGTTGTCCGTGCCGTTCGTGACTAGTTTAAAGCCCCGCTTCATCATCTCGTCAGCAAGACGTTTGGCATTTGCCAGCACCTGCTTAGCGTATTGCTGGAATTCGGGGCTCTGGGACTCCACCAGCGCTACTTCTTTGGACGCCGTATTGTTCATGTGAGGTCCGCCTTGAAAGCCGGGGAAGACTTCGCGGTCAATCAGGGTGGGTAAATTCTCTAGAGTCTTATCCACCGGTTTCAGCGGGTTGCCAACCTTGCCCTTGGTAAGAATCATGCCCCCGCGCGGGCCTCGGAGCGTTTTATGGGTGGTAGTCGTGATTACATGGAAGCCGAAGTCGAATGGATTAGGCAGGGCTTTACCGGCTATCAGGCCGGCTATATGGGCCATGTCCGCCATCAGCATAGCGCCTACCTCGTTGCCGATTTCGGCGAATTTGGCGTAGTCAAGGTTGCGCGGGTAGCCTGAAAAGCCCGCCAGGATGATTTTTGGCCTTTCCTTAAGAGCCACTTTGCGCATCTCATCGTAGTCTATTTCACCCGTCTCCTTGTCCTTGATTCCATAACGTACGAAGTTATACAGCTTAGCCATGGTGGTAACCGGATGCCCGTGGGTAAGGTGGCCGCCATGGTCAAGCTTCATCCCCATAACCGTGTCGCCGGGCTCCAGCCAGGCGAAGTAAACCGCCACGTTTGCCGGAGCGCCGGAATGCGGCTGCACGTTGGCGTGGTCGGCTTTAAAAATTTTCTTGGCGCGGTCGATGGCCAGTTCTTCAAGAGGGTCGGTAAAATCCTGGCCTCCGTAGTAGCGGCGGTGCGGATATCCCTCTGAATATTTATTAGTAAAGACGCTGCCAAGCGCCTCCAGCACATCGCGGCTGACATAATTCTCGCTAGGTATCAGCTCCAGCCCTTCGCGCTGCCGTTTCTCTTCGGAAGCGATCAGCTGCGCCACATTCTTATCATCCATCTCTAAATACCTCCCATTAATTTACGTAACCAAAGTA
>CAMLDA010000075.1 GCA_946478715.1 uncultured Candidatus Saccharibacteria bacterium
CAGGAGCAGGCAGCCTTAATCCAGCGCCTGGCGCGCCTTGGGTCCGTCCAAGAGGCCGAAGGTACTCCAAGCGGGCTCAAGCTGGTGTCGTCAAAATTTGATGTCTGGCTGGATATAGACAGGCAAGCGGCTAAGTCATATGCCGACAAGCTGGCTGAGCAGCTTAAGCAGCGGCAGGCGGCAGCCGTCAATCTGCGGCGGCGCCTGGATAACACCGATTATGTTAATAAGGCCCCGAAAGAACTCGTAGAAGAAACCCGGGCGTCCCTAGAAGAAGAAGAGCGGCTTGCGGAAGGCCTGTCTAAGGAACTCTCTTCTCTTCAGGATTCGTTAAAAAGCTAATATCTGTTTGATGCGTTCGATGCTGCCTGATGGGTTGTTCTCGTCGAACAGCTCGGTATGCCAGCCGGCTTTTTCGGCCCCGGCTATATATGCGGGGTTGTCGTCCACCAGCAGGATTTCACCGGTAGGTACGCCGGCTAGCTCCTGGGCCATCTGGTATATCCGGGCCTCGGGTTTGAAGCATCCCGCTTTGGCCGATTCCACGACCGCCGTGTAGTCCACCTTGGGGATTATTCCTTTGGACAGCATCTCATCGGTGAACCCCAGCCAATTATTGGTGAGCAGGCCCACGTTAAAGTGTTCCGCCGCCCATTGGAGCAGGTCGGCTGTGCCGGGGGTAGCCTGGACGTTGTCCAGGTAATATTTCTGCCAGCTGAAATCAGACATGCCGATTTCGGCGCCTATAGCCTTGTCTACGTCTTCGTTCTTCATCAGGCCGCGGCAGGCGGCGCCGTCGTAATGAAGGAATATGGATTCGACGATTTCAACGGAGGTGTCGGTCAGTTCGGCTATTTTGGTAAAGGCCTGGTGGTAGTAGCGTACCAGCGTGCCGTTGACGTCAAAGTATACGAAGCTGACGCCGGACTTAGAGCGTTTTTTGGAGCTGCCGGCAGCGTAACCGGCACCCTGGATGTCCAGCAGGGTTTCCAGCGGAACGCCGGTAACCGCGGCGATGTGGGCTACCGTAAAAACAGAGGGCGCCTTGATAGCGCCGCGCTCAATCTTAGCCAGGGTGGAATAGCTTAATCCGGCTTTCTGGCATAACTCCTGCTGGGTCAGGCCCGCCCGTTTACGCGCCAGCTGAAGCTTTTTGCCAAGCGCTTTCTCATCCATGGCAACACCCACCGAAACTCCGCCTCATATAGCCATATAGTACCAGAGAATTCCGAAGGAAGGGAAGTATTTTTGGTACTAGAAGGCTAGTTTTTGAGCCATTTCGGCTAATTCTTCCGCCGAGGGCTTCTTGTTTGGATCCGGGCTTTGGTTATATTCTTCGACACTGCTGAAAGGGAAGACGTGCACGTGGGCATGGGGTACCGCCACTCCTTCCACCTGCATGCCCACCCATTCAGGGCCAAGCACTTCTTTTATGCGCCGGGCTACTTTTTTCACGCTGCTCATCAGGGCGGCATAGTCGTCATCAGGCAGCTCCCATACATAGGGCGCCGGCTTTTTGGAAATTACAAGGGTGTGGCCGGGAGTCTTGGGGTTGTGGTCCAGGAAAGCATAGGTGAGTTCGTCCTCATACACTTTGTTAGAGGGGATTTCTCCTTTGATGATTTTAGTAAAGACTGTTTCTTCCATAAGCAGATATTACATCGTATGGGGCCCCCACGGAAGTGCCGTAGGCACTTTCGCGGGGAAGAGCAGCAACAATACAAAGCCCCGCTAAATTCGGCTCACTTGATTAGCCGGATTTCTAGCGGGGCTGATATGAGTTGATGCGTGGCGGAGGGGGAGGGATTCGAACCCTCGGTACCGTTGCCGGCACACTTGTTTTCGAGACAAGCCAGTTCAACCGCTCCTGCACCCCTCCGCGACAGAGGTAATTATATCTTATTTTGCGCGGCCAAAGCCTTCCCCTACAATACTGCTTATGAATATCGCCAGAAAGGCCGTCCTTGGGATCCTAAGTCCGCTATTCGTCTTACTGCTATTCGCCACGGCTTTTGATATCGGCTTCATAAACGTAGCCGCGCACCCGGAGGCAGTAAAGCAGCTGGTGGCTGAAAGCGGGGTGTATGATTCCATAGTCCCGAATATATTAAAACAGCAGGGCAATATCGCCACGCCGCTGGGAAACATATCGGCTTCCAGCCCCGCCGTACAAAAGGCGGTGTCCCAGGCCATAACACCCCAGGAAGTCCGCAAAAACGCCGAAGCGGCAATCGACGGGGTTTACGCCTGGCTGGACGGCAAGACCGCCCGGCCCGATTTCAGTTTCAACCTGGCCGGGCAGCAGGCGGACTTTGCCGATAGCGTGGCGGCCAGCGTCCAGAATAGGTTGGCGTCTTTGCCGGCCTGCACATATTCGCAAAGCTTGGCGATAGCCCGCAGCGGCTCATTCGATATAGAACACGCCACTTGCCTGCCCCAGGGTATAAGCGCTGCCGGCGCCGCCCGGCAAGTCAAAACTTACCTTCGGGACAAAAGTGATTTCCTGAACAGCATGAATGTGGATGCGGCCAGCCTGAAGAACTCCAGCGGCCAGTCCGTTTTTGAACAGCCGGGAGTAAGGAATATACCTACGCAGTATCAAAGGGCCAAAAAGACACCTGTAATCCTGGCTGTTCTGACCGTTTTGGCGGGCGCTGGTATTGTCTTCTTAAGCCGCAGTAGGCAGGCCGGGCTGAGGCATATCGGCCTTAACCTGCTGGTAATAGGAGCCGTGATGCTGGTATTCTCCTGGGCCCTGAACCGAGTTATGAGCAACGAAATTACTCCGAAAATCAGACTGGATAATGCAGTTCTGCAGAACGATTTAAGGCGCCTGGCGACAGATATAAGCCAGCGTATAGACAGGAATTACTGGATATTCGGAAGCCTCTACGCCGTTTTGGGCGCCGGGGCTTTTGCGGGGAGCGCGCTATCTCAGCGGCGCACAAACCCTCTCAAGGCTTCTTCGGACACTCCCGCTAAATCCAGCTGATTGAGTTCAGTCTTTGGAACCGCGCCAATAGCCGCCTGCCCGCGGCCAAACAGGCGGCGAAGATAGTTCCAGGAAACAGCGTAGCCGCTCATATCGTCCAGCCTTGAAGGAGCGTAGCCTATGTATAGCTGCTGGGGGTTTTGCGAGCCGGGCAGGTTATCCCTTGCGTGGTTATAAGCGGGGACAGTGTGATAGCCGCCATAATTTATAGGAAGCCGCAGACCTGGGGAAAGTTTGGCCT
>CAMLDA010000076.1 GCA_946478715.1 uncultured Candidatus Saccharibacteria bacterium
CGACGAGGCGCTTTAGCTCAGTTGGTAGAGCAGAGGCCTGAAGAGCCTTGTGTCCCCAGTTCGAGTCTGGGAGGCGCCACCATCAAAATACCTTAGCCCGGCTAGGGTGTTTTTATTAACCGGCCTTATTCATCCTGCGATAGGATTAGCGCGCAGTCCGGGGGCAGCACCAGGCTGCCGCCGCCATTCTCTACCGTCACATCCGGCACGTCCGTCTGTTTGAAGTCCTGGCTGTAGCCCTTCCAGGTGCTGTTGAACCGCACCTTCCATATGCCGTTTCTGGGAAAGCTAAGGTCATAAACCGGGTGGTGCTTTTTGCCCAGGTTGGCCACCACCATGGCATCGTCCTTCGGACCGCCCTTATCCCAGCGGTGGAATGCCAATACTTTGTTGTTTTCGTCCAGGTGGACTACGTTAACCCCTTTGCCCGCTAAGCCGGCGGAAACTCCGGCGGCATTCTTCCGCAGGGCTATAAGGTGCTGGTAAGCCTGCACTATGCCGGCATGGCGGGCGGCTTTGCCCCAGTCCAGGCCGCGCCAGTCATTAAAACTGCCCGTTTCCATGAATTCCTGCCCCTGGAACAGCATGGGTATGCCGGGAGAACCAAACAGTAAGGCGGCCGCTATCAGGGACTGGCGCCGGGCGAACAGGCCGTCGGCCTGCCCCGGCGCTATCCTTTCGTTCCACCTGGATGAATTGTTGGCGGCGCTGTCGTGCGAATCCATGAATATGACCTTCTGGAAAGGATTGTCGCTGTAAAGTTTGCTTAGCTGGGCGCAAAAACCGGCCAGGTTCACATTTATACCCGCCTTATCGGCCAAAGCGTCGCGCAGGGCCTCGTGGAAGTTAAGCTCCCACTGGGCGTCAAAACCGGCGCCGCCGGCATCAGCCGGCTTAACGATATATTCATTAGCCGCCACATCTTCAGCTATGGTCATGATTGACGGGTTTATCTTTTTAGAAATCGCGTTCATCTGCTGCAGCAGCAGCCAACCTTCAGGTAAATCGTTTGAGGGGTCGTTATTGTAGCCTTTGACATTGCGGATAAAAATAGTCGAATCCACCCGCAGGCCGTCCACGCGGCATTCCTGGGCCCACATCTTCACGTTGTCCAATATGTACTGGCGCACTTCCAGCCGGCCAAAGTCCGGCCGGGTATTTCCCCAAGGGGTTTCCGCCCGGTAATCGTTATAAAAGTATATGCCACCCTTATCGTCCTTGTACCAGCCGTCAAACCGCCATAAGTCCAGGCTGCTGTCGGGGCCAAAGTGGTTGTAGACCACGTCCAAAATAACGCCTATGCCGCGCTGGTGGGCCGCTTTTACGAACTCCAGGAATCCGCGGCGGCCGCCGTACAGGCTTTCTACCGCGAATATGTAATCAATAGCGTAGCCCCAGCCGCGGTCCATCATCATGGAGCCTATGGGCATCAGCTCGATCATATTGATCCCCAGGGCAGCCAAGTGGTCCAGCTTGGCAATCACATCGGCGAACGTGCCGGTAGTGGCGGCGTCCGGTCGGTTGAATGTGCCCACATGCAGTTCATAAATCACCTGTTTTTCCGGGGGCGGCGGCGTAAAGGCCGTATCGCCCCAGTCAAAAGAGGAGCTGGTAATAACCGATGTTCCGGCGCTGGTCGTAAAATGAAGAGCCCGCGGGTCGTTGCGGTAAAGCCTGTCGCTGCCGTTAGTAATAATGAATTTATATTCCTGGCCGGCCTGCGCTCCGCGCACGAACGTATACCAGTAACCGTCTTCTTCGCTGGCCATCGGAGTCTCGCCCCAATTATTAAAAGAGCCGGTTACCGCCACGGCACTGGCAAAAGGCGCCCAGACCCGGAATGATACGCCTGATTTTTGTATTACGGCGCCCACGTTCTTTTTAAAGCGCATGCCCATCAAAGATGATTATGCTTATATATCTGCTTCCGCGCAAGAATTTAACGCCTCCGGGGCGTTAGATGTCTTACAGAGAATATCCCGCCCCTGCCTTATGCTGGGGTAATGGCCAAAAAGGGTAAGAAGTATTTAGACATAAAGCCAGCCATCAAGCCGCAGCCGCGGACTAATTTTATTCTTATAGGTTCACGCATGAACTAAAAAAGGCCGCTCTAGGCGGCCTTTTTTTATTACTAGCTTATATCTTTTAAGACTTCATTCCAGAACTTAGGGTCCGGTTTGCTGTCTTTTAAGAATTTCTGTATTTCCGTCTTTTCACGGCTGAATAAGCTTTCTAAAAGCTTCTGCAAATTTTCCTCCTTATACCCCTCACAAAAGGTACCCGTCTATGTTACAGGACGCAAAATATAATGCAAGCTGTTGATAAATTGCTGTTTTATTTTAAAATATACGTAGCTATAGGTTTATAGTCGCTCGTTGAGAGAAAGGAGAAACCTTGCGGCCTGCAAGGCTGGAAGGTCCAAGCGGCCGCCTGGTTTACGGCGGCGGCTGGCTGCGGGCATGGCTAATTGCCCTCTGTCTGGGCTGGGGCGCCATGAACTTCATCGCCCTGGCAATCGAAGGACGCACCGAGATGCTGCTTCACCCCGGCGGCCAGTACAAGGCCCTGTACTTTGGGGACTCGCTCTGCCTGCCGGCTGTCGCCGCAGCGGTGTGGTACCTCGGGCAGGACCTCAAGGTGCCTAACTGGTCTCAGAAACGCTGGTGGCACGCCGCCTGCTTCGGGTTCGGCCTGGCCTACGGCATCTGGTGGCACTTCGTAGATCGGAGCAGCCACTTCTACACCCACAGCCAGATGTGGAGCCCCACCAAGCTGTACCATGACTACGTGGTCTTCCCGCTGTACATCTACATCCTGGCGTCGGGAGGAATCCCGGCCCTGATGTGGTCGAAGCGGGGGTGGAAGGCGCGGGTCGTAATAGTTCTGCTGCTGGCGGCGTACGCCGGACTTAACTACTATGACGCCGTGCACCGGCCGCACCATGGCCACGAGAACTTCAACTGGGGCCAGTTCTGGAACCGCATCGGCTTCTAGCTTCTCTTGCGGGCCGCCCGGTCCTTCGGGACCGGGCAAAGCCCATGAAATTTTGATTTTAACAGGGGTATTTGGTACAATTTCTGTTGTCCTTTTGGGCTTTGCGCGGGTTTAGCTCAGTTGTTTAGAGCGCTTCCTTGCCAAGGAAGAGGTCGAGAGTTAGAGTCTCTTAACCCGCACCAAGATGACATCTAGAAAAGCTCCCTTGATCGGGA
>CAMLDA010000077.1 GCA_946478715.1 uncultured Candidatus Saccharibacteria bacterium
TAGCCGCCGTTATTATCGCGCTGGCGGTAGGCGAGAAAAAACCGGCTAAGCCTTCGGCCCCTAAGAATACTGTCGTGCAGTCCGCCTGCGGGCCTTACCGCAAAGACGGCGTCGTGATCATAGACGGCCAGGATATAAATGTGGAAGTCGTCAGGGACCAAAATGAACTTGATAAGGGGCTGGCCGGCCGGCCGTGCATCCTGCCTGACCAGGGCATGCTTTTCGCCTTTACCAAATCCGGACAATATCCGATTTGGATGAGAGGAATGAAGTTCCCTATAGATATCGTATGGATAACCGCGGACCGCAAAGTGGCCGCCATAGAGGTTGATGAAAGCCCTTCGACTTACCCCGACCGGTTCGCTAATAAGATTCCCGCGCAGTATGTTCTGGAGCTGAAAGCCAATCGCTCACAGGAGCTGCATATGAAAATCGGCTCATCCGTACAATTCAAGAACACTTAAGTAAATTAAGAAAACCACAAGACGCTCATGCTAAAATTAGGCCATTATGGCCAATGCTCTTCTGGCGACTCTTATATTGCTGCCTGTAGCGATGACCTTTTTTTTGAAGAGCAGCGCCGCGCTGGGCTTTTTATCTTTATGCGGCGGATTCGCAGTCATCGCATTATCGGGCAGTGACATTGAACATCTGGTAGGTCAGACTAAGATAACGTCTTTGACATCCGACGATATAGACTTGGCGCTGCTGCTGGTACCTACGCTGCTTACATTTCTGCTGACCTTCAGGTCGGTGTCTTCCGGGAGCCAGACGCTGCTACAGCTAATCCCGGCTCTGTGCGCCGGCGGCCTGCTGGCAATAGTGGCGGCGCCGATGTTCAACGCCGCCCTGAACGTCAATATCACCGCTTCGCCTTTCTGGAAGAACCTGCAAAACGCCGAAACCTACGTCGTAGGAGTCGGTCTGTTAGCCAGCTTGATGCTCATCTGGGGAGGCAGTTTCAGCCACGCCAAAGCCCACTCCAAGAAACATAAATAACCAAATTGATTTTTTTAGTCAAAAAACAGATAATGTAAGGTGTTATTTTGCCTGCCGAGCGCGGGCCCATAGCTCAGTTGGTTAGAGCAGCGGCCTTTTAAGCCGCGTGTCGTGGGTTCGAGTCCCACTGGGCCCTCCATTTTTTATTCTACAGCCGGACGTACGCCTATAATCCTTATAATTAAGCCGAAACCGGCTCCCAGGCCTCCGGCTATGGAGGCGATTCCTAAAATCTTAAGTGTGTGGGCCACTGTCTGGTCCCATCCCAGGTGATTCAGACTGCTTAAGACCTGGTACCAGTCGTGGCACTGGTCATAATCATTACCTAGGCAAACCAGGGGAAGCTGCCGCGTACGGGCATCTCCCGCGTAAACAGAAACGTCCATCAGGTTTATACCTGCCCAGCAAAGACACAGGCAGGCTGCGAAGTACCACCCTCTCTTAAGACTGGCACCCAGCCACATAAGAGGGAAGAGGCACTGAAAAAGTGACCCGCCTAGGATATGCATGAACTGACCAAAGAACATGAATAGCAGATGCCCTAACTCGTGGACGCCAAGGTCCATTAAATCTACCGGGTCGCGGCGCTGAATTATGAAGGCTGGGTCGGAAATGACTCGCGCGGATAAGAATAGGAATATGCAAAGTATAATTCCTCTGGTAAACCATCCCTTTCCCAGGGCCCAGCCATCAATTTTTTTCACAAGCCCTGAGTTTTGGGAGGGAAACATAGCAATAATATATATCCAGCATAATACCTTAAGCAATTAATCTTTATTGGCCGCTGTGGGATTATGTATCCCAAGATGAAGTTCCGGCGCACGACGCTGATAACTGCATTATGCCTGGGCGTGCTGCTGGGTATCGGCCTGTCCCGGAAAGTAAGTCTTATCCCCGGCATCTATGCGCTGCTTCTGATCCCAGTGATCCCGGCGCTTTTGCGGAAAAATATCTTTGCGATGCTGCTGGTGTTAGCGATTGGCCTGATATTCGGCCTATGGCGGGGGAGCGTATATATGTGGAATGTGCATGAGCTGCAGCGATTGGCGGGGCGGGAGGTAACTATTGAAGCGACGGCGTCCACTGATTCGTTTTACGGCAAAAGATCCCAAGTCCAGTTTACGGGCGGCAATATCAACCTTATCTACCCCTATAAGACCAGCCTGGCGGGCTCGTTCAAGCTGAGCGGATTCGGCGAGAAAATGATTTACCGCGGCGACAGAGTGAGGGTAACCGGCAGGCTATTCCCCAGCCGGGGCGGCAGCCAGGCAACAATCGCTTATTCCAAGATGGAGCGCATAAAACCGGGGAGCAATATTATTTATGATACGACGCGGAATTTTAACGCCGGGATGCAGAACGCGCTGCCGGAACCGCAAGCCTCTTTCGGCTTGGGCCTTCTGATTGGCCAGCGCAATACGCTTCCGGCGGATATAACAGCGGCGCTGACTGCTGTCGGGCTAGTGCATATAGTGGCCGTCAGCGGGTATAACCTTACCATAATTATCCGAGGGGTAGCCCGGCTTAGGCTTGGCTCAAGATACCAAAAGTTACTGCTATCACTTACCCTTATTGCATCCTTCGTACTTATGACAGGCTTCAGCGCCTCTATTGTCCGGGCGGCAATCGTATCCGTTTTAAGCCTTTGGGCATGGTATTACGGCCGCCGGTTAAAACCGATGGTTCTGATAGGCGTAACGGCCGCGCTTACCGGCTTATGGAACCCCTATTACGTGTGGAGTGACATCGGTTGGTACTTATCATTCCTGGCGTTCTTCGGCGTGCTTGTTATAGCGCCGGTTATTGCCGCCCGTTTGTTTAATCGTCCGCCAGGTTTGCTTGCGATGGTGGTTATAGAATCCCTGTCGGCGGAAATCATGACCCTGCCGCTCATACTTATGACTTTCAGCCAGCTCTCACTAATCGCTTTAGCGGCCAATATGCTTATCGTACCGCTGGTACCGCTGGCTATGCTGCTTTCCGCCGCTGCGGCTGCGGCGGGCGCAGTAATCCCGCAATTTGCCGGATGGATAGCCTTTCCGGCCCGTATTCTGCTGACTTACATGCTGGATGTGGTGCATGTCTTAGCCGGGTTGCCTTCTGTCTTTATCCGGCGTGGCATCAGCCTGCCGTACATGCTGCTGTTATACGGCTTCGTTGTAGTGGCGCTGACGGCAGCTTACCGCAAACTC
>CAMLDA010000078.1 GCA_946478715.1 uncultured Candidatus Saccharibacteria bacterium
TCCCGGGATAATAAGCCGCGCCGCTGAAGTAGCATTGCGGTCCGCGCCGTTGATGAATATTTCGGCGCCGCTTGGATTCGAATCAACGAACAGCAGCCCGTTCTGGACTATCTGGCCGGTTTTGGTGTTAATACCGTAGCCGTTGGCGCCATAAACGATAATGACAGTTGCCAGGCCTATGACTATAGCCACCAGGACATAGCCGATGACCAGCCTGATGTTATGGGCGCGTCTTTTGCGTGAATCTAAATAATCCATTTCCTACCGGTCTATTTTTGCACATAGGGCCCGCTTGAATCCAGGCATGCTATTGATAACCGTTGGCATTATACGTTATATTAATTCCGTAATAATAAGGTAAAGCCAGTGGGCACATATAACAGCACCGTTTTCATCAACGGCAAACGTTACGACGCCGCCACAGGACAGATTATCAGCACTATCCGATCAAAAAGTCATAAGACCAACCGTGTTATAGACGGTTTTATATCTCGACCCTTGAAGACAGATGCCAAACCGGAGCCCAAACGGGGCCGGGTAAAATCCTCCCAGGTCCATAAAGGGGCTGAAAGGCCGCGGACCCTTATGCGCGGCGGCCTGAAAAAACCGACGCCTTCTCCTAAATCCGATATCCAGTATCAAGCCAGCCGGCCCAAGATTGCAACCCAGCTAAGAGCCCAGACTATCAAGATGCACGCCAAGGTGAACCGCTTCGGAGGAACAGCAAGCCCGGCTTCGGACGCCCCCGCAAAGGCAGTAAGCGGCGAGCTGGTAAGCCGCAGCCGGTCTGGCGGCGATGATGCGGCAAAGGCACCTCTTCCCAGCATGATTACAAGCGTATCCCACCAGAAACTGGAAAGACTGTTGGACGAAGCTCTTACCCGGGCCGACGCCCACAAAGAAGCCCTGCGTTATCAGGCGGCCCGGCATTTTTGGCACCGGCGCTTTCTGTCAGGACGCCGCAAATGGATAGCTGTAGTAGCGGTATTTTTTGTTGCGGCCGGCGGCCTGTTCGCCGCCTGGCGAAACGTCCCGCAGCTGTCAGTCAAAGTTGCCGGAATGAAGGCCCACGTATCCGCGGCGGTACCTTCCTATAAGCCTAATGGATTCGTCATCGCCAGCCCGGCTAAAGCCGTCGGCAGGGGCGTCACAATGAAATACAAATCCGCGGCCGACGACAGCCAGACCTACGAGATCAGCCAGACCCGGTCCCACCTGACCAGCCAGCTGGTTTCGCAGAGCGTGGTGCCAAAAGGCGCTCCCGTGCAGACTTCGCAGGTAAACGGCAACACAGTTTATATTTACGGCCCGGCTAACGACGCCGCCTGGGTTAACGACGGCGTGCTTTATACCATCAAGGACGGAGCCAATCTAAGCTCGGACCAGCTTATCAAAATCGTCCAAGGCCTGAACCCCTAGAAAACTGCGGCTTTTGCCTTACAATTAGGTAGATGAAAGTAAGGACCAGGTTCGCTCCCAGTCCAACCGGAGCATTACATGTCGGCGGTATCAGGACCGCCCTGTTCGCGTGGCTGGTAGCCAGACAGGCCGGCGGGCAGTTCGTACTGCGGCTGGAAGATACGGACAAAAAAAGGGAGCAGGCCGGCGCCGAACAGCAGATTGAAGCCAGCTTAAGGAGCCTGGGGCTGGATTACGATGAAGGGCCTGATATCGGCGGCCGGTTCGCCCCTTACCGCCAGAGCGAACGGCTAGACAACTATAAGGAATGGGGCCGTAAACTGATTGACAGCGGCCGGGCCTACGCCGACCCCTATACGCCCGAAGAGGTACAGGCGTTCCGTGAAGAAGCCCAAAGAGCCAAGCGCCCGTTCCTATACCGTAATCATCGGCCAGACAGCCCCCCGGAATGGGACGGCAGCCAGCCCCTGCGCTTTAAATCGGAGCCAAAAGCCTACCAGTGGCATGATGAAGTAATGGGAGATTTAAGTACCGGCCCTGAGGTCATCGATGACTTTATCCTTATAAAATCCGACGGCTATCCTACCTATAACTTTTCCCACATAATCGATGATGCCGAGATGGAAATCAGCCATGTCATCCGCGGGCAGGAGTTCATCGCCAGCACGCCGAATTATCTGAATCTCTATGAAGCGCTGGGAATTGAGCGCCCGGTTCTTGCCACCATGCCGCATATCTTAGGCCCCGACGGCAACAAGAAGCTGTCAAAGCGCGATGGGGCCAAAGACGTGCTTGATTACATCAAAGACGGCTACCTGCCAGAAGCGCTGGTCAGCTTCATCGCCACTCTCGGCTGGAATGACGGCACCGAGCAGGAAATTTTTACGGTTAAAGAGCTGGTAGAAAAATTCAGCCTGGCCCGCGTGCAGCGCAGCGGGGCGCGTTTTGACGAGCGGCGGCTGACATGGGTGAACGGTCATTTTATACGGCAGATGCCTTTAGATAAGCTGTATGAGGCTTCTGAGGCCTATTGGCCGGCCCAGGCTTCCGGCGCTTCGGACGACTATAAGCGCAAGGTGCTCGGCCTGCTGGCCGAACGGCTTAAATTCCTGAAAGAAATCCAGGAGTTGTCCGGGTTCTTTTTCACCGAGCCGGACACGAGCGCCGTGGCCGGACTCTATAATGACCCTTCGGATAAACAGCTGAAAAAAGTGGATAAAGCCAGACTGCGGGAGCTCTTAGAAGCCGCCCGGCAGGAACTGGCGGCCAGCGACTTCAGGGAAGAAGACCTGGCCCAAAGGCTTAATGCCCTGCTGGACAGGCTTGAGACTAAGCCCGGTATATTGTTTGCCGCCGTCAGGATTGCCATAAGCGGCGCGCCGGCGTCGCCGCAGCTATTCGGCACTTTATGCGTCTTAGGCAAAGACACGAGCCTCAGGCGGCTGGATAATGCGCTAGAGCTTTTAAAATAAGGCCTTAAAACTGTTAATATAAGGGTGTGCAAGGCCGCCCACCAGATAAAAAAACACCCGAATTAAAGCCGGATATCGAAATAAACGAAGATGATTTAGCGTCCTCTGGTAAGCCGGGTGCCGGCCATAGCCGCTTTATGCGTATTCGCGGCTGGTGGCGGAAACAGGGCCGGAACGAGCGGTTCTCTATTATCGCTTCTTTGCTTCTGGTAT
>CAMLDA010000079.1 GCA_946478715.1 uncultured Candidatus Saccharibacteria bacterium
GACAGCCGCATCAACATATTACTGCTTGGCATTGGCGGCCCGGGCCATGATGGCGCGAACCTTACCGACACGATACTTCTGGCCAGCATCGACCCCATAAATGATAAGGCTGTCCTTCTTTCCATACCGCGGGACCTATGGGTAAAGATACCGGGCTATGACACCAATAAGATAAACCATGCCTACGCTTATGCCGTTGAAAACTCCAAGTCAAAGACCCAGGCCGGCCAGGAAGAAGACGGTATCAATGAGCTGGACAGTACGCTGGAGCCGGTCTTGGACGGAGTCAAGATACATTACCATGTACTGCTGGACTTCTCGGCTTTCAAGCAGATGGTCGATGCCCTGGGCGGCGTTACGGTGAATGTTCCGGAAACTCTTTATGACCCGACCATAGCCTGGGAGAACCACTGGAACCCGGTAATCGCCAAAAAAGGCATGCAGACATTCAACGGGCAGCAGGCTCTGCTGTATGTCCGCTCCCGCGAAACCTCCAGCGACTTTGCCCGCGGCGAACGCCAGCGGCTGGTGATTTCGGCTATAAAACAAAAAGCTTTCAGCGCCGGCACCTTCAGTAACCCGTTCAAGATTTCCAGCCTGTTAGACAGCCTTGGCAAGAACGTATATACCGATTTTTCAAGCACCGATATCAAGTGCCTTATGAAACAGATGTCCACCATACCCACAAGCGCCATACAATCACTGGATATGGTGACGCCGCCGCATGAGCTGCTGACTACAGGTACGGAATACTCGGGCGGTTCAGCCCAGTCGGTGGTAGAGCCCCGGGCGGGCCTGAGTAATTATTCGGATATCCATGATTTTCTGCATGAATCGCTTAAAGACGGGCTGATTACCAGAGAGAACGCTCCGATCGCCATCTATAATGCCACGTCCATCAGCGGGCTGGCCGGCTCGGAGGCCAAGACGCTGAAATCATACGGCTATAACGTCAAGACCGTGGACTCTGCGCCAAACTCGGCTGGCGCGTCGGCTGATACTCTGGTCGACTTAAGCAAGGGCTCCGCCAAGTACACGGCCCACTATCTGGAAGGCCGCCTGGGCGTGACATCGGTTGGCAAGGTTCCGGCTGATTACGGTATCACCCCGCCGCAGGGGACCAAATTTGTTATAATTCTGGGAAATGAGAGCTCTACCAGCCAGAATTAAGCCGGCCCGCGGCTTTTCCCATATATTCTATTTAGTCCTGAACCTGCTCCTGCCGATACTGGCCTACATACTGGTACGCATCGATTTCGTGGCTATCGCCATCTTTCTGATACTGCTCAGCAAATGGCGGATGTTCGCGGTCCGCCCGCGTTACTGGATGGCTAATCTGATAGGCAACGGCGTGGATATCATGGTGGCGATTTCGCTGGTGCTTTTCATGGCCAGTACTTCGGTTGTGTGGTGGCAGCTATTCTGGACGGTGCTGTACGCCGGCTGGCTGCTGTGGCTGAAACCGCGCTATGACGTCCTGAGCGTCTCGGCCCAGGCCATGATAGGCCAGCTGCTCGGCCTGAGCCTGCTGTATCTTAAATTCGGCGACAGCTCCATAACCGCGCTGGCCGCCGGCACCTGGTTGGTTACTTACTTATCCGCCAGACACTATCTGACTTCTTTCGAAGAAACCCACAGCGCGCTGCTGGCGCATATCTGGGCTTATTTTTCAGCCAGCCTGGCTTTCGTCCTGGCGCACTGGCTGCTGTTCTACGGCAGCGTGGCCCAGATAATCGTCATCCTGACCACTATCGGCTATGGCATGGCGGCGCTCTACTATCTGGACGCCACCGAAAAGCTGTCAACCTTGCTGCGGAGGCAGATGCTGGGCATCATGCTGGCCATACTGCTGGTAATAATCATCTTTTCGAACTGGAACGGCAGCACGCTTTAGAACCGCTTCATAATCTATTAAAGGGCGGCCAAATTCAGTTAAAATTCAGAAAAAGCTTTAGAATATAAAAAGCATGAATGGCGACAAAGAACCCAAAGACGAAACAGGAACCTATTCTACCCGGCAGCAGCCGTTAATAAATATGAGCGCCCTTAAGGACCGGGCGGCGCGCTGGCGCGGCAAAAGACGGCCGCGGGCGGCCGGGATGGCGCTTCTGCTCCTGGCCTGTCTTATTTTGGGTTTTGGGGGCGGCTGGCTGGGGTCATATGCCCAAAACCACGGCAAAACGGCTATCGCCACCAGCCGGGAAGCCAGGCAGCAGTACATCTCCAACGAAAGCCAGCTTATCGAATCAATCGCCAAAAACGTCGGGCAAAGCGTAGTGTCCGTGGATGTTACCGGACAGGCGACCACCACCAACACGGACTTCTTCGGTTTTGCCTTTCCGCAGACCCAGCAGACGCAGGCCGCCGGCACCGGATTCATCATCAGCGCAGACGGCATAATCGTTACCAACCGGCATGTGGTCCCGGCCGGGACCACGTCTGTCAGTGTAACGCTTTCGGACGGCACCAAATATGATAACGTGGACGTCATCGGCCGCACCAGCAGCAGCTCATCGCAGGACATTGCCTTCCTGAAAATAAAGGACCTTAAAGGTAAGAAGCTGGTTCCGGTTACCCTGGGAGACTCGTCACAGGTGCAGGTTGGCGACCGGGTTATCGCTATCGGCAACGCTTTGGGGCAGTTCCAGAACACCGTCACCACTGGAATCATTTCCGGCTACGGCCGGGACGTCACCGCGGGCGACCAAAGCGGGCTTACCAGCAGCGAGAACCTTACCGATCTGTTCCAGACCGATGCCGCAATCAACGAAGGCAACTCCGGCGGCCCGCTGGTAAATATAAACGGGGAAGTCATAGGTATAAATACGGCCGTAGCCAGCAACGCCCAGAGTATCGGCTTTGCCCAGCCGGTCAACGACCTTAAGGCTTTGATATCCAGCGTGCTGAGCAGCGGCAAACTGCAGCAGCCTTACCTGGGTGTCCGCTACGTATCGCTGACAAACGACCTGGCGCAGGAATATAACCTGAAAGTCAGCCGGGGAGCTTATGTTGTCAGCGGAGATACTGATCCGGCGGTGGTGCCGGGAAGCCCCGCCGACAAAGCCGGTATCAAAGACCACGACGTCATCACAAA
>CAMLDA010000080.1 GCA_946478715.1 uncultured Candidatus Saccharibacteria bacterium
CTACCCGGAAATAGAAGAACTCCACAGATTACCGGTAGATTTATTCGACGCGCCTATTCTGACCGACGAAGCCTTAAAGAACAATGGCGTCAGTCGCGAAGAACGCCGCAGCCGGGCACTGGACCCCCGCTATCACAGCGCCGCAAAAAGGGCTGTTTTATCGGCGGCCCACCTGATGTCCGTGGTGCCCGATCCTTCGTCCAGGCAAGAAGCCTTTTGGTTCCTGGTCCAGGAATGGGAGCAGGACCGGCAGGTGCGGGTAGAGGACCAGACTTATTTACGCGTAGCTTTAAACAGCATCGATATTGACGACGGCGTAGCATACGTAAGGGCTATAAACGAGCACAGCCGGCCGGTGCAGCAGCGCATACTTGAGCAGATAAGCGACAGCACGGCTAACCAGTACGGGTTGCTTAAACTGATTGCTTCCGTGCAGTCGAAGGAGACCATAGAAGATTTGGATAACGGGACCCTTGCGCAGGACAAGCAGGCCCAGCGCTGGCTGACGCTTTTGACCCTTGTCAGAGCCGACCGGCAGCATACTCCGGTAGCGGAGCTTTTATGCAAAAAACTGATTGACGGCGAATTCGACCATTATATAGCCCGCGACATGCTGGATTATGCGGCCTCTTATGACTCCCCGGGCCCGCCGCCCGAACCAACCCCCGCCCTAAAAAACAAGATTCCGCTGGTGGACCATACCGCGGGCGTGCCGGCGCACGGCCAGATGCTGGCGCGCATGGCGGAAACATTCAGTATGGGCCTGTGGTCCAAAGACCGGCAGTCGGCTTTGTACAAACAGCGTAAAGTCCTTCTGGACACCCTTGATTATCTGACCGCCACCGTAGTTACCGAATTCGTCTCCGGAGTCGTTACAGTAGAAGGCCGCGACTACAAGGACCATATGTATAAAAGCTTTGATGAACTTGCCGATATAGAAACGGATTCGTTTATCCACCACACTCTGCATGCTGTGGGTGAAACCGCCGTCAGCCATCTTAAGCGCCGCCACCAGCCCCGTGCGGAAGAGGCCGAAACACCTGATGAGTCAGAAACAGAAGCTATAGCCGAAAGGGAGCCCAGGACATTGATGTACGTTGATAACCAGGGACAATTATATGCCGCCGACTCAAAAGAATTCACTAATCTATTGACTGAGTATCTGGAAAAAAGGCGGAATACCCCTCATTTGGAAGAGGATTTACAAAGGATACTCAGCTACTTATCCCGCCTTGATTTTAGCAATGGCGGCGCACGAGGTCTCATAAGGATAAATGAATCGTATTTGCCCGTATTAGCGGACGGGGTTATAAAGGAATTTCCATTGTGGGAGTTCAAGCCAGATAGAGCTAACGGTCTTAGTCTTGTAAGTGATACTGCCAGGCGCACGAGGGTATTCTTTTGTATGCCCACAGGTGCGAACTCACTGGTTATTCGCGATATTGAACGCCGGACCGACACGCGGAACGGGCTGATAAAACGACCGCGGGGCAAAAAACGCAGCAAGCGCAAGTAGTGTGAGCTATTTCATATATCCGTTCATAAAAAAACCAATATAATCAGTGCAGTAATTCAGGAGGGGTTATGCCGGGACTTCAGGAAGCGTTTTATATAGTAGCTATCGTTTTCATGGGCGTCATATTCGTGATGTTAATCGCGCTGGTGACGGCGGTTTTCGTAATCCGCAGCAAGGTCAACAAAATCCAGCAGGCCATAGAAAGCAAAATAAACACCGTCACCAACATAGCCGAAAAAGGGGGTGAAATCGCCGCCCTGGCCACCGGCGGCATCGTCCGCAAGGCCAAAAAAGCCATCGGCAAAAAGCGGTAATGTTCGATTTTATCAAGCGCGTTTTTTCCGAGTTTGGCCAGGACAGGGCCGGGCAAATGAGCGCCGCCTTCGCTTACGCGGCGGTTTTTTCTATCGGTCCGCTGCTGCTGGTTTTAGTCAGCATCGTCGGGTTCATTTATGGCCAGCAGGCCGCTTCCGGCCAATTGTTTGACCGGCTCTCGGGTACGGTGGGCCCGGATACCGCCAGGTCGCTGCAGAATCTGGTGGCGCACACCGGTCATACCGGCAGCGGCGTGGTGGCGCTGGTATTCGGGATAATAGGCCTTCTTTTAGGGGCGGGCGGCTTAACAACCCAGCTTCAGAATTCTTTCGATACGGTGCTGCGGGCGGTTCCCGATCCCAAGGCCGGCATAAAATTCACCCTCTACACCAAGTTAAAGAATATCTTTATGGTAATGATGGCATCAGTGGTTGCTGTGGCATCGGTTGTGGCGTCGGCCCTGATTGCCGGACTGGGCAAAGGCGCATGGCTGGAAGTAATAAACGCGGCCGTTTCCTGGGCCGTCTTTATAATCATCCTTTATCTTTTGTACCGGGTACTGCCGGATGTATCGGCGCCGCGCCCGCTGGCGTTAAAAACCGCCGCCGCGGTCAGCCTGCTGTTTTTGATTGGAAAAATAATCCTAGGGTGGGTTATCGGCCACAACGGCACGGCCGGGGCTTACGGCGCCGCCGCGTCACTGGTGGTCCTGCTGCTGTGGTTTTATTACACGGCCCAGATTCTGGTTCTTGGCGCCGAGGGCATGAAAGTATACGCCGAAAACCACGGGCTTTACCTGCCGCCCAAACGCTATGCCGTCAAATTAAAAGAGTTAGACGTCAACCAAAAGAACGATTTACGCGGCCGGCTGCTGGCTGCCTTCGCCCGCGGCTACAAGAACAAATCGCGCCAGTGATTTAGGATAAGCCGCCCGTACAGCCATACGGGGGTTTTTTGAACTTGGACCTTCCGCCACAATCGGTATGCAAATCAAAGATATGCCGGCGGCCATCATGCTTATACCAACGGCCAAGGCCCGGAAAGTCGATGCCTGCAAAAGATCACTGGGCGGGCTTACGTTTACGGCGCTGGCCGGCTGCGGGGTAGTGGTCAAATCCATGGTCCTGGTTGGCG
>CAMLDA010000081.1 GCA_946478715.1 uncultured Candidatus Saccharibacteria bacterium
TTGGCGCCGAAAGATAACCGGTCCCGCTATCATTATGGGCGGCACGGGCGCCGGCGATAACCGGCGGCTGGATAACCTGGGACAAAGACATGAACGGCAGATAAGTGGACTTTGATTTAAGAAGCAGGCTCAGCAGCCCTTCTACCGGGCCCGGGATTATGAACAGCGCGGCGAATGAGCCGGCCTGGTGGCGGATGAGAGTGCCGAACAGCAGCGCGGCCAGCGCGTACCCCTCTGCGTTGAACACGCACTTCAGAAGATAGGTAAGGTAGTTAATATCCTGATGGGGGAGCGTGTGGCCTGAAAAGTGCAGCCCAAGGAAAATCATGCCAAGCCCGAAGAAAGCCATCAGTACCGAGTAAACCAACACAAAACTGAATATGGCACCGATTTTTGCGCTGATTACCTTGCTGCGTCTGCTGACCGATGCCAGGGTGTAAGTTATGGTGTTGTATCTGTATTCGTGGGTTATGAACAGCAGGGATATGATTCCGCCGAAAATCGCGATGAAGTTGGCCATCTGGGTAATCGTGCCGGCTAAGAACAGCGACTGCTGCTCAGCTGTGGCCTTATTGCTTCTTAAAAGATTCGATATATCGCTGTAGCCTTCACCGTAAAAAGCATAGATACCGACTATGATTAAAGCCAGCAGTATCCAGCCGTAAGTTGAACGGATGGTGAATAGTTTTTTAAACTCAGCCCTTAGTACCGGTATCATTTCTTACCCGCCTTTTCCGCGCCGGCCTCGTATTCGGCCTTACCTTCTGTAAGCTCCAGGAAGGCCGTTTCCAAAGAAGCGCTTCTGGATGAAAGTTCCAGAACCGTCAGGTTGGCGTCATGGGCCAGCTTGCCGACATCATCTGTCCGGGCGGCCTCTACTACGAAACCGCCGTCGCCCGGCTCGTATTTAAACCCGGCCTTATCCAGAGCTTTTTGCAGGGAGGTTTTAGTGGTGGCACGTATGAACACGGCGCTGCCGACGCCCGAAACCAGTTTGCTTATGGAAGTGTCGGCAATCAGTTTGCCTTTGCCGATGACCACGACATTGTCGGCCATCTGGGACATCTCGCTCAGCAGGTGGCTGGAAACGAAAACGCCGCGGCCGTCCTTGGCATAATCACGTAAAAACTGCCTTAGCCAGGCTATGCCTTCCGGGTCCAGGCCGTTGGCGGGCTCGTCTAATATAAGGTATTTGGGCTGCCCCAGAATGGCGGCCGCTATGCCCAGCCGCTGGCTCATGCCAAGGCTGAATTTTCCGGGCTTGTCTTTGGCCACGTCTTTTAAGCCCACGATATCCAAAACTTCATCAACCCGGCTGTAGGGTATGTCGCCCTCGGCGGCCAGGACTTTAAGATGGTTCCTGGCGGTCCTGGTGGGGTGGAAGGCCTTGGCTTCCAGAAGTATTCCAACGACCTGCGAAGGGTTTGGGTAATCACTAAGTTTTTTGCCGTCGTAAGTAGTGCTGCCCGAGCCGTTATCGAGCCCCAGCATAAGGCGCATCGTTGTGCTTTTTCCGGCGCCGTTAGGGCCTAAGAAGCCGGTGACTTTGCCGGTTTCCACTTCGAAAGACAGATCGCTGACGGCAACTTTTTTGCGGTATTTCTTGCTGAGATTGCGGGCTTTTATCACTTGAGGGAATTATACACCAGCGGATTAACTGTGGGGTAAGTGCTCATGGCGCGAATGCGAGTATTCGTTCCTGAGCATATCCTTTACCTCTTGCGCGGAGGCCGTTTTTACGCCGCGGTTAAGGATGCCGTGGGGGGCGAATATCTTTTTGACGGCAAGCATGGCCTGGCGCATCTCTTTGCTGTAAACATGGCCAAGATAAGGCGCCCGTATCCGCCCGTCGCCGGCTGCGCCGCTGATACTGCCTTCCATGGCCAGGGCGGTATGGTAAATGGCGTCGGATACCTTGAACAGGCGCTGGCGGTCGCCCACCTGGCCGATATCAAGGAACGGGTACATGCGCACCACGCCGCCGCCGGCGTGCCCCCAGACGGCCGGTTTTATCCTGGCGGCCGCGTAGATGTCTATGGCTTTATGCAGAAAATCGGTCAGCCGGTCAAGGGGTACCGAAACATCTTCGGCCACCGGAACGGCCTTGGCGCCGGACCTGGTTTCAAGGAACAGCGTGGCTACTGCCCGCCGCAGCTTGTTGATTTTTTCGCGCTCCTCGTTATTGTCCGCCACCCGCAGAAAGCCGCCCGATTTCTCGGCTAATTTAGCCAGGCTCTTGATGGATTTCTTCTGGGCGCCTTCTTTACTGTCGTCAAATTCGATAATCAGGTGGATGTCGGCTGAGGGGTTATCCAGGATGCCGTTCAGCTGGTTGGGGTTGAGCCGGCTGATTTCGTAGACCGCGGTCTTGTTTATCATCTCGCAGACACTGGGTTTCAGTTCCAGAAGCTTGGGGAGGATGTCGTGCAGCTCCGCCAGGCTGCCGAGCGATAATATCGCAAGCTCGGCCTGCGGGTTGTGCGGCACCAGCCGCAGCGTGGCCTCGGTGACGATTCCCAGTGTGCCTTGGGAGCCCAAAAATAACGGCGTAAGGTCGAAAGTATTTTTCTTTTTGACGTCAAAGATATTGTAGCCGGCCCGGTGATGGACGGATTTGATGCGCGCCCGCTGCTCGTCCAGCATAGGCTGGATTTCCTCTAAAAGCGCGTCGACGCCGCGGTATATATCGCCCTCCAGGCTGGTAAGGCCGAGTTTCTTATTGAGTTCGCGCTTACCCAGGGGCCCGGTCTCTATGATTTCGCCGTTCGCCAGCACGACGCTCAGTTTTTCGACGTATTTCCCAAGGTCGCCGTATTTTACGGATTTTTCGCCGATGGAATTATTGGCGATACTGCCGCCGACCGTGGCGTAGGTGTGATCGACGCCGGGAATCGATCGCGCGACCG
>CAMLDA010000082.1 GCA_946478715.1 uncultured Candidatus Saccharibacteria bacterium
CCGTTAGGGCCAAGGAAAGCGAATATCTCGCCGTGGCGGACATCAAAACTGATGTCGTCAACGGCTTTAATCTCACCGAAAGTCTTAACGACGTTCCGGGCCTCTATAACCGGACTGGATTTCATTGATAATATTATAACTTATTGTGCGTCCAGAATTTCTTCTGCCGAATCGCCGGTTTTATAAATCTTTAGCGGGTAATCCTGCCATTTATCCAGCAGCGGCTGCAGTATCTCCCAGCTGGCTAAAACTTCTTCACTTGAAGCGAAAAGATTAGCCCTGCCTCGTACCGCGTCCACTATTACCTGCTCATAAGCATCGGGCAGCCGGTCAAAGTACTGCTGGTAATTGAAGTCCAGCGGCAGCTTCTGAAGGTCCTGCTCGTAACCCGGCTTCTTGACCCATAGCTCCAGCTCAATCCCCTCTTTTGGCTGGACCCTAAGCCTAAGCAAATTAGCCTGAGCGGACTGAGACTTCTTAAAGTAGACCCTTATCTCGGTAAGCCTTTTATCCAGGTTTTTTCCGGTTATCAGGCGGATAGGCACGCCCTGCCAGTTCGGGTCAGCGGACGTAAGGGTAACGGCGGCAAAGGTCTCGACAGTGGAGTCCGGAACGCCGGCTTCTTCTTTATAGCCATCGTACTGGCCTTTTACCACGGAAGCGGGATCAGCCTTGAGCTGGCGCAGGGCAGCAAGGCGCCGGGGCCGCACTTCTGACATATCAAAGACATCGGGACAAGGCTCCATCAGGGTAAGAGCAGCCAGCTGTAGCAGATGGCTCTGGACTATGTCGCGCAGGGCGCCAGTCTGTTCATAAAATTTGCCGCGGCCTTCTATGCCTATCTGTTCCTCTACCGCTACCTCTATTTTTTCGATAAAACGATTGTTCCAGACATCCCGGAACAGGACGTTGCTGCCCAGAAAAACCGCAATATTCTGAGCCATCTCTTTCGCCAGATAATGGTCGATTCTGAAAATCTGGTCTTCTTTGAACTGCCTGCCGGTTTCTTCTATAAGCGTCCGCGCCGAGGCCATGTCGGTGCCGAACGGTTTTTCCATTAGCAGCTTATGCCGGGCGGTATTAAGACCGATGGCGCCAAGATTATTAACTATAGGAAGCACGGCTTCCGGCGGCACTGCGAAATAAAATATCGTTTGGGCCGAACCAAGCTGCGTAAGCTTTTCGCTGAGTTCGTGGTATTCCTGCGGCTGCTGGTAATCCATCTGCATCACCTGGAACTGCTCATCCAGGCTGCGCGTCTTATCATCCAGGATATCTAGGACCGCGACTTCGCGGCGGCTGACGCCCAATATCTTCAGCTCGGCGCGGATTTCTGAACTTTGGCAGATTTCTGACAGCGCCGGCAGCAGGTAGCGCCGGCTTAAATCCCCCGTTACTCCAAAGATTACCAGCGTTGTAGCGGAAAGTTCGTTATTCATGGTCAGCCATATTATTATATCTTCCGCGGCAGCTATGCACTGCTAGCGCTGGTGGCGCCGCTTTAGCTTGGCCACTTCCAAGCGGGCAGCGCTGCGGTCAATCATCTGCTGGGCATGTTCCAGGCTGACCTGGTCCTTGGCTTCGGCTTTCAGTTTCTGGGCGCGGTCGTGTGCGGCTTCAGCTTCGGCTTCGCTGATACTGTCCGCATGATCGGCCTCGTCGACGATAATCTTCAGCTGGTGATGCTCAACCTGGACCACTCCGCCGGTAATGGCGAAAATCTCCCGTTTGTTGTCCGGGTCGGCACGGTTTTTTCTGACGACGACCGCCCCGGCGGTAGCCACGCTGATAAGAGGCATATGGTTCTGCAGGATGCCGATTTCGCCGTCAAGGGTCGGCAGCACTACTTCGTAGACATCATCATCGAATTGGGTGCCGCTCAGCGTTACCAGCTGCAGATGTAGCATTATTTTTCCTTGCCGGCTTTGACGTCGGTAATCGGCCCCTTCATATAAAAGGCGCTTTCCGGCTTGTCGTCGTGCTTGCCTTCTATGATTTCCTTGAAGCCCTGGATGGTGTCTTCTACTTTGACGTACTGACCTGAGTTGCCGGTAAAGTGCTCGGCCACGAAGAACGGCTGGCTGAAGAACCGCTGTATCTTACGGGCGCGGTTTACGGTTTGCTTGTCTTCTTCGGAAAGCTCTTCCATGCCAAGCATGGCGATGATGTCCTGCAGGTCTTTGTAGCGCTGCAGAATCCGCTGGACTTCGCGGGCCACGTTGTAGTGTTCTTCGCCGACCACTTCCGGGTCCAGGATGTTACTGGTGCTGTCCAGCGGGTCGATCGCGGGGTAAATCCCGATTTCGGTAAGGGCGCGGCTTAGGGTGATAGTGCTGTCCAGGTGAGCGAAAGTGGTTGCCGGCGCCGGGTCGGTCAAGTCGTCGGCCGGGACGTATACGGCCTGGACGGATGTAATGGAACCCTCACGGGTAGATGTAATCCGTTCCTGCAGCGCGCCCATCTCCTGCTGCAAGGTAGGCTGATAGCCCACGGCGCTCGGCATGCGGCCGAGCAGGGCCGAGACCTCGGAGCCGGCCTGGGTAAAGCGGAAGATGTTGTCGATGAAAAGCAAAGTGTCTTTACCCTGGTCGCGGA
Source organism: uncultured Candidatus Saccharibacteria bacterium (assembly GCA_946478715.1). The sequence goes on from CAMLDA010000082.1 coordinate 2,596, forward strand.
ATCCTTCGGCGATGGTCAGGCCGCTTAAGCCCACACGCAGGCGTGCGCCGGGCGGCTCGTTCATCTGTCCGAAGACCATGGAAGTATTCTTAATGACACCCGATTCGGTCATTTCACCGTAAAGGTCGTTCCCCTCGCGGGTACGCTCGCCTACGCCGGCGAACACGCTGTAGCCGCT
>CAMLDA010000083.1 GCA_946478715.1 uncultured Candidatus Saccharibacteria bacterium
GTTTGTCTTTGAAGCCGGCGTCCCATTTATAGCCTTTGTTATAACCCAGGTCTTTCATCAGCTTTGTAGGGGCGTTGCGCAGATGCAGGGGCACCGGCGCGTCGGGATACTGGCGGGCGGCGGCCTGGGCTGAATTCATAGCGTTAGTGACGTCCCGTGATTTTGGCGCTTTAGCCAGCACCGTGGCGCAGTGGAACAGATTGTACTGGCATTCGGGCATACCGATTCTCTCGACTGCCAAGAAGGTGGAGACGGCTATATTCAGAGCAGCGGGCGCTGCCATTCCAATATCTTCGCTGGCGAACACTACCATCCGCCGGGCGACGAATTTAGGGTCTTCGCCAGCCTGTAACATGCGCGCCATCCAGTACAGAGCCGCGCTGGCATCGCCGCCGCGCATGCTTTTTATAAAGGCGCTGATGATGTTGTAGTGCATCTCGCCGGCTTTATCATAACCGGGAATCCGCTTTTGGGCGGCCTGCTGGATGATTTCTTTGGTAATAGTCTTCTTTCCTGCCAGCTGTGCGGCCAGTTCCAGATTCCCAAGGGCAATTCGGGCATCGCCGCCGGATAGCTCCGCTAGCAGGTCGATACTGGTCTTAGGCAGCTTTTTAGCGGGTAGCTTTTCGGCTTTGGCGGCCCTTTTGATGATTTTTATAACATCCTCTTTTGACAGCGGCTCCAGCACTACTACCCGACTGCGCGACAGCAGCGGCGTAATGACTTCAAAGCTGGGATTTTCGGTAGTGGCGCCAATCAGAGTTATAAGGCCGGATTCCACGTGCGGCAGAAAGGCGTCCTGCTGGGCTTTGTTGAACCTATGGATTTCATCCACGAATAAGACCGTCTGGCGCGGCGCCTGCGTGGTATCGCCCTGCTCGTTGGCGCGGGCCCGTTCCACCACTTTGGTAACATCGGCCTTGCCGGCCGTGACGGCGGAAATCTCTATGAAGTCGGCCTCTAGCTCGTTGGCGACAATCCGCGCCAGGGTAGTCTTGCCGCTGCCCGGCGGCCCCCAGAAAATCAGGCTGAACGGCTTGGCGGCCCGCACCAGCTGGCTAAGCAGCTTACCTTCACCCAGGATATGCTCCTGCCCGATTACATCGGCTATTTTTTGCGGACGCATCCTCTCCGCCAAGGGTCTTTCCATACCATTAAGTATAACTTCTTAAAATGCTGACGCTTTATTGGTGATAAAAGATACATACCGCTTAGACGCGGATGCGATATATTATTAAGACCAACCGGAGGATAGATGAGTAGAATAGCTGGTCTGTTTTTTATGTTTACCCTACCCTTGCTGGCCTTGAGCGGTTCCGCGGCGGCCCAGCAGTATAACCGCACGATTACCGTGTACGCCTATGTGCCGGAAATGAGGGGGATTTATATAGATAACAGCGGCAAGCTAATAAAAATTGCCGGTAATACGGGCCGGGACATTACTCCCCAGGCTTTTGATGCCAGCGGTAAACTTATCGCGATGGCTTCGTCTTATATGAGCCAATACCAGGCGTTTTTAGCGCAGCACGGCGGCAGGCTTGAGCCGGGCAAAATTTATACGATTAAATGGGTCGAGCCAGGACCGGAATTAAACCTGAAGCCGATCAAACCGGTTCACCGCAAAAGCCAGGCAAACCAGCAGGCTGGCAATAATTACCGCTATATCGGTCCCAAAATGAAAATGGCTCTGGTGTATTAAGCTGTAGCGCAGCGCGTCCACGGAATAACTGAGCGGGTTTATTTCGCCAAGAATCCTTAGCCAGTCAGGTACGTTATTCAGCGGATACAGGGCGCTGGATAAGAAGAACAGCGGGAAAATCAGAAAGTTATTTATGCCCTGGAACCCCTGGAAGTCTTCTACTATGCTGGCGATGCCGGCTCCAAAACTGGTAAGCGTGATGCTTAAAGTGACGGCAATCAGAAAAGCTACCGGCACCATAGCCCACGAATAGGGCCTGAAGCCCAGCGCGACGGAGATTATAAAAACAAGGATTGCCTGCATCATGGAAATGGTCGCTCCGCCGGAAGCGTTGCCCAGCAGGATGCGCACGCGCGAAACCGGCGCCACCAGCATCTCTTTCAAAAAGCCGAACCGCTTATCAAACAGGATTTGGATTCCCCAGAAAACACCGGAAAAAAGCAGTGTCTGCACGATTATTCCCGGAACCAGGAATTCCAGGTAGTTGCCCTGTCCGGCCTTTTTATAAACCGCGCCTATACCGTAACCGAGCGCCAGCAAAAAAAGCACCGGCTGTCCGATTGCACCCAATACCCGGCTGCGGCTGCGGAAGTAGCGTTTCATCTGCCTGAGCCAAAGGATATATACGACTTCCATTACCTTAACCTGCTGTTCCTGTTCGCGCTTCGCACGTTTAACCCGTTATTGGCTTCCGATGTCTCGTCGCGGACGGTCCGGCCGGTCAGTTCCAAATAGGCGTCCTCCAGTGTCTTGGTCTTTGTCTTACGGGCCAGCTCTTTTGAAGTGCCGGTAGCGATAATTTTGCCATGGTCGATGATGGCGATGCGGTCGGCCACGGCTTCGGCTTCATCCAGGTAGTGGGTGGTAAAGAAAATCGTCATACCTTCCGAGTCGCTCAGCTTTTTTACGTAATCCCACAGCAGATTGCGAGTCTGAGTATCAAGCCCTAGCGTAGGTTCGTCTACGAACAGGATTTTTGGGTGGTGCATAAGCCCGCGGGCGATTTCCAGCCGCCGGCGCATGCCGCCGGAATAGGTCCGCACCAGGCTGTCTTTGCGCTCCCA
>CAMLDA010000084.1 GCA_946478715.1 uncultured Candidatus Saccharibacteria bacterium
TATCAGCCAGTTCGTATTTACCCAAGACGGCCCCTGCCAGTATTTGACGGGGTTGAAATACGCGGAATCCCTGGGTACCGTGGGGACCGGCCACTTTGTGGCGTAACCGCCTTTTTTAAGCCTGTTCACGAGTTCCTGCGCCCGGCTTTTAGAAATAGCGCCGGAATATAACGGCAGAAGCGAAGAAATCGTCGGCTCTTCTATAAGCTTATGGCTGACAAAGCTGCGGCTGTAATAGGCCCCGGAGGATTCGTCCCAAAGCTGTTCGAACGCCTTATTCGTCCTATCCATATTTTCCGTTAACGATTCCGGCAGGCTACGGCCGGCGGTCTTTGCGATTTCTTGCAAGCAGCTGTTCGCCCGAAGAAAAATACTATTGAACGCTAAATCTTCAACGGCGAACAGCGACCGGGAAATCAGAGCTTCTGAATTATAGGCCTTGCGGCGCAGGCGATGTACGGCGGCCCAATATGCCAGGGCTTCTATGTTGCTCATACGCTGTCCCGGAGGCACATACTTTGTGTCACGCCTGAAAAGATTGACCAAGCTGTCCAGCCTGAGCTTTTCGATTAAAGATACCCACCAGGGCATACTGTGCTTGCGCAGCTCGCTTATCCAGGGAGGTGAATTATCCAGGCCGGATTCGTAAGGATGCAGCAAAAGTATTAGTCCCTCGCGGTGGGGATCCCGGTCGGCGTAAAGCCATTCGTGGTAACGGACAAGCGCCGGCAGCATTTCCTTATACCAGCTGCGCCGCTCAGGGATTTTAAGCCTTTGGCCGACCCGCAGAACGGCTTCGGCCAGCATCGGCGGCTGGGTTATCCCGCTGGTGGCTACGCTTTCCGGCGCGAAGGGATTTACCCAGCTGCGCCACAGGTCGACATGCCTTCGTTCGCCCTCTCCGGCAAAGATGATATTCGGGAGCATGCCGTTGTCCCACTGGCCGCGCAACAGGCTGCGCAGCTCGGCCTGGGCCCTTTCAGCGTCCAGATGGCGCAGCCCTATGGCTATGAAGCAGCTGTCCCACAGCCACTGGTGCGGATAAAGATTGCCTGCGGGTACAGTCCAGCCGCCCCGGTCGTTGCCTTTCAGGATACGGGCAGCCTCTTTTATAAGCTGTTCATCAGCATTTTCGTCCATGTCATGAGTATAGCAAGCAGTCTGTTCCACCCCTGGCAATCTGTTATAATTGACAACTAATGGAGTATGAAATCCCGGAGATTGCCAAAGCTGCCAAGCAGCTTAAACAAAAGTTCGATACGCTTGAAGATAAGCGGGCTATTCTGCGCGCTCCGGAGCTCTCGGCTTTATTCGACAGACTAAAAGAATTACCGGTGGATAAAAAAGCCGCTTTCGGCAAAGAAGCTAACGCGCTTAGGATGGAGCTGCAGTCGCTGGCTGAAAAACAAGACCGGCAGACCGGAAGTTTACCGCCCATCGACGTCACCGCGCCTTTTGACATTAACGTTCCCGCAGGTGAAAGGCCGGGACTGCTCCCCGCTGAGCAAGGGACGATTCATCCGCTCATGACAGAACTGGACTTGGTATTGGATATCTTCGGACGGATGGGGTTTACGGCTGTGGAGTCGCGTGAGATTGATGATGATTACCATATGTTCACCAGCCTGAACTTCCCGCCCGGCCATCCCGCGCGCGACGAGTACGATACTTTTGTGACCGATGAGGGACTCCTTGCCCCGGCCCATACCTCAATAATGCAGAACCGGGTGTTAAGGGCCGGTAAACCGCCTATCCGGGCGGTAATTCCCGGCCGCGTATTCCGCAATGAAGATCTGGATGCCCGGCACGAGCATACCTTCTATCAGCTGGAAGGGATTTATGTGGACGAAGGTATTAACGCCGGCCACCTTATAGCTACGCTCAAGACATTTTTAGAGGAGTATTACGGCCAAAGCCTGGAAGTTAAAACCCAGCCATTCTATTTCCCTTTTACCGAACCCAGCTTTGAGTTCGCCATTTCCTGCCCGTTCTGCCAAAAGAAAGGCTGCCACATTTGCAGCCAGACCGGCTGGATAGAACTTTTAGGCTGCGGCATGATACACCCGAACGTTCTGCGCGAAGGCGGCGTGGACCCATCCAAGTACACCGGGTTCGCCTGGGGTATGGGCATAGACCGCCTGGTGATGATGAAGTACGGCATAGAGGATGTCCGCCACTTTGAATCGGCCAACCTTAAATTCCTGAGGCAATTTTCATGAGTGATATAAAGATTTTGGAGCAGCGGGCACTGGAAATCCGGCGCAAATACGATGCGCTGAATAAAAGCCGGCAGGCGGAACCTTGGGACGCCCTCAAGCTCGCTAAAGGTTTCAAAAAAGACGTTTCAGATCTTGTAGATATACTGCAGTCTTCGCCGCCGGACTCCCGAAAGCTCAATCATGAGCTGGCGGATTGCCTGTGGAGCGTACTGGTCATCGCCAGGAAGCTGGACGTGGATATCGAGCGGGCCTTCTGGACGACCATGGGCGAACTGGACCAGCGGTTCGAGGAAGGCGGCGCATGAAGGTAAGTGCCAACTGGCTTAAGAAATATACCGGCATTCAGCTTGATATAGATAGGCTGGCAGATAAAATCGGCGCACAGCTTGGGGCCGTGGACGATATCATCGATATGGGCAGCCGCTATAAGGGAGCGGTAATTGCCAAAGTGATTTCGGCGGAAAAACACCCAAACGCCGACAAGCTGAGCCTGTGCTTCATAGATGACGGCGGTGCCGTGAAAGATGCCGACAGGAA
>CAMLDA010000085.1 GCA_946478715.1 uncultured Candidatus Saccharibacteria bacterium
CGGATTAAGGTAGAATTATTAGATGAGAATCATCGGGATTGATCCGGGCACGGGAATACTGGGCTTCGGTGTCATAGAGACGAGCGGCGGTAAGCACCAGCTGGTAGACGCCGGTGTCATCCGCACGCCGGTAAAAGAGGACGACGCCGTCCGGCTTCAGACGATTTATGAAGAATTGTCGGATATTGTCGCCCAGACGAATCCGGTGCAGATGGCCGTGGAAAAATTGTTCTTCGCCCAAAACGTAACTACGGCGATGACCGTAGCGCAGGCTCGCGGAGTAGTGCTGCTGGCCGGCCAGCAGGCGGGATTATCAATTTTTGAATATACCCCGCTGCAGATAAAGCAGGCTTTAACCGGCTATGGACGGGCCGAAAAAAAGCAGGTCCAGGAGATGGTAAGGGTACTGCTGGGGCTGAAAGATATACCAAAGCCCGATGACTGCGCCGACGCCTTGGCCGCCGCTTTGACGCATTCCACGTCACTTAAGGTAAAATAAGCTTAATGATAGCCACGCTGACCGGTAAAATTAGCGAAAAAGTCGCAGATTTAGTAGTAATTGACTGCGGCGGCGTTGGGTACGGAGTTGCTGTGACCTTTGAGGATTTTGGCGCGCTCAATACCGGCGAAGACGCGAAGCTATATATTTACGAGCACATACGGGAGAACGAACATGGCTTGTTCGGCTTCCGTAACCTTCAGACCAAACAGCTGTTCGAGCAGCTGCTGAGCGTTAACGGCGTAGGGCCCAAGATGGCTCTGTCTATAATGAGCTTGGCAAATTCAAGCCAGGTGCGGCAGGCGATTGCCGCCGGTGACACAAAGTTCATAAGCCAGGCCGTTGGAGTCGGTAAACGCGTTGCCGAACGGGTCGTCGTTGACCTTAAAGACAAAGTCGGCCTTACATCCAGCGAAAACGCGACTGATTTTCTGACTGTCAGCGCCGACCCCGGCGACGAAGCGCTGCAGGGCCTGGTGGCCCTTGGCTATTCTGTCCAGGATGCCGCCGCCGCTCTTAAGAACATAGACCAGGAACTGCCTGCCGAGGAGCGCATCAAACAGGCCCTGAAAGCCTGATGCGGATGGTAGAATAAGCGCATGGCTAAAGAAGAGCAGGAACCATTATTCAGCGAAGCCCCCGGCAGGGAATACCAGCCCGGAACAGGTAGCACCTGGAAGGATAAGGCTTTAGAAGAAGACCGGGCTAAACTTCACGAGGGTCCCGCTGATGATATAGACCGGAAAGATGACCAGGCCAGGGATACCATAGGGCGCGCCAGACTGGAGTCGGAAGGGATGAGTCGCAGACGGATAGACGGCCTGCTTAACGTAACGGCAGCCAGAAAAGTCCTTGATGATTCCAGCCGCGAAAGGGCCGCTCGGGAAGAAGAAGAAAGGGCAAGGCGGGAACGCGAAAGAGAAGCTGAACTGAGGGAGCTTCTAAGAGGCGGCCCGGATCCTACTTCCAGACCGGACGAATAGAGCGCATGAGTTTTTTGGAGCAGCTACCCCGGCCGTTTTTTATTTTGGCGCCCATGGACGACGTCACCGATACGTCGTTCAGGCGGATTATAGCCGGTTGTGCCGGTCCGGATATTTTCTTTACGGAGTTTGTCAACGTGGACGGCCTGCAGAGCCCGGGGCGCCCGCGGCTGCTGCATAAGCTTAACCTGACGGATGAAGAGCATCCCATCATCGCCCAATTGTGGGGGCTGAAGCCGGAGAATTTTTATAAAACGACAAAAGAGCTGATCGAGATGGGCTATGACGGGGTGGATTTGAATATGGGGTGCCCGGTCCGTACTGTTACCAAGAACGGCGCCTGCGCCGCGCTCATCAATAACCGTCCGCTGGCCGGGGAAATAATCGACGCCGTAAAAGAAGCGGCGGGCGATACCCTGCCCGTCTCCGTAAAAACACGGGTAGGATTTACAACGGTAGATATGGACTGGATAGAATTCCTATTAGGTAAAAAAATACTTAACATGTTAAGTATCCATGGCCGTACGGCAAAACAGATGTCCAAGGTGCCGGCAGACTGGGACCTGATAGGCCAAGCCGCCGGGCTGCGCGATTCCCTGTCGCCCGGCACCCTGATAGTCGGCACCGGCGATGTGGCTGGCCGCGCCGAGGGCGAACGCCTGGCCGAAAAATATAATCTGGACGGAATCATGATCGGCCGGGGAATATTCCACAACCCGTTCGCTTTTTCAGAGAACAGCCCCTGGGAACACTGGGACAGAGAGCAGAAACTGGAGCTATTTTCCCGTCATATCAGCCTGTACCTTGACACTTATAAGGAGAAAGAGCGGCGGTTCGAAGCGTTAAGAAAATTCTGCAAGGTTTATATAAACGGCTTTGACGGGGCTGCTGAGCTAAGGGCGGAGTTCATGTCTACCAACAGCCCGCAGGAGGCGTTAGAGCTGATTGCCGGTAGTACCCGCTAGCATAACCGCTATTGACGGGGGCCGGTATCGGTAATACTCTGGACTCAAAGTAATTTTAAGGAATAAAAATGCCTCCAGGCCAAACAATTTCGCCCCAAGAACCCGGCAGCGCGGAGCCCGCTCCTTCTGCCGCGCCGCAACCACCTCTTACTCAGCCGCAGCCATCACGGTCCTATAGAAAGATAATAATCATAGTAGTAGCCGTAGCGGTCCTGGCTGCCCTGGGCGGTGCAGGTTTTGCCTTTAACCAAAAACGGGTTGCCAACCAAAAGTTCAGCCAGCTGGCCGCCGACATTAAAAAGCAGGAG
>CAMLDA010000086.1 GCA_946478715.1 uncultured Candidatus Saccharibacteria bacterium
ATTAACGACGATAATCCTACCGCCTACAGCTTTGGCTCCGGCAAGTGGAACGCCCGGCTGGTATTTACCCAGGGGATTATGACCTACCTTGAAGAGGACGAAGTGGAAGCGGTCCTGGCGCACGAGCTGGGCCATATCGTACACCGGGATTTCATAGTGATGTCGATTGCCAACGCCCTTATCCAGCTGATGTACGAGATTTATTACATCCTAGCCCATAGCAGCGGGCGCAGCGACCGGAAAGACGGCCGGCTGGCCATGATTGGCTGGATAGCTTATATCTTTTACTTCATAGGCACTTACATCGTCCTGTACCTGAACCGCCTGCGGGAATATTATGCTGACGAATTCTCGGCGGAAACGCTTAAACAGGGCGACGCGCTGTCCCGCGCCCTTATAAAGGTCGCCTACGGCATCATGGCCAAAGAAGACAGCGCCAGCGGCGCACGGCTGCTGGAAAGCACCAAAACTATGGGCATCATGAGCCTGCAGTCAGCCAAAAGCGCCGGGCTGGCCATGAAAGTCACGAATATGCAGCCCGATAAGGTTGCTCAGGTGATGCTTTTTGACGTGGTAAGCCCCTGGGCAAAACTGGCCCAGCTGTCATCTACCCACCCGCTGACCGGTATGCGGATATTAAGGCTCCAGAAAATGGACATGGCAGCCGGAAAACCGGCGCTTTACGACATTGAATCCGCCCGGCAGAATTCCCAGCTGGATAAAGGCAGGCTCTGGCGCGGGTTCTTTGTGGGTGGTTTCATGTACTTTTCGGTCTGGATAATCGTAATAGGCTGCTTGATAGCGGGTGCGGCTATTAATGCCGCTAACATCGATTCCACCCTGGTGGCGCCAATTTCGTTCGTAGTCATCCTGGCCCTGCTGCTGGCGCGGCTGTTTTATAAGTATCCGGCTATCAAAAATCCGCCGGCCGGAAACGTATATGAGCTTATGACGGACTTGTACGCCAGCCCGGTCCGCGGCCGCCCGGTGCAGCTGAACGGTTCTATAATCGGACGTGGCGTCCCGGGATATATGTTCAGCGAAGACATGATGATGCAGGACAATACGGGACTTTTGTACCTGGACTACCAGGGGCGGATACCGCTCTTCAGTAATCTTATGTTCGCCCTGAAAAAAATCAAGAAGCTGGTGGGCCAGAACGTACAGGCCAGCGGCTGGTTCTTTAGGTCCAATACCCAGTTTTTGAGACTTAAGCGGGTAGACGCCGGGCCGGGAGGCGTATTCAAGAGCTATCCCAGGCTATGGGCGGTAGTCGGCTCTGTGCTTGCCGCATTATTGGCTTCCATGCTCCTGAGCGTAGTAGCAGCGGCAGACACCAGCTCATTCAAATCCACTTATAACACCGCCGCACAGCCGGCGGCCTCAAGTTGTGACTTCAATATGCCGTTAAGGATCTGCCTTTCCGCCGACAAAAAGACAGTCCACTCGTCAGATGATATTACCCTTACGGCAACCGTACAGAACACGGGTTCTACTGATTTCAGTTACACATTCAGCTGCACTTATACCCAGCCCAGCCTGATAATTAACGGCGTGGATAAATCTTTGGGAATCGTCTGCGGGCAGGCTCTTACGCCTGTCACGATCAAAGCCAAATCAACCCAGACATATCGTACGACTATTTCCGGAGCCGATCTGAACGAAGGTACGAATTTGGTTTCTGCAACGTGGGCCGGACGCCCAAGCGGCGTCCTACAAATAAAACTTTTAGGATTATCCGGCGGCGAAGCAACGCAACAATTTTCAGTTTGCCAAAACCAGCAGGATGATCATAACCTGCCGGGTTACTGTAGTGTAATAATGGTCACCCTTAAAGAACCCTACCAGAACTTTTCATGCAGCGAATGGAAACAACTGTTACAGCCCTCGGGGCTGACTTTACCATGTACCAGTACGATGGATATCGGCGTGGCGGCCGTCTATGTGCCAAAATCAGAACATCAACTCTGGGCCGGTAAGATAAATCAACTCCCCCAGGTAGAGCAAGCCATTTAAGGTTTGGCGGAGGGACAGGGATTCGAACCCTGGATACCCTTGCGGGTAAACCGCCTTTCCAAGGCGGCGCCATAGACCAACTAGGCGACCCCTCCGTACTGAAATATTTTAACAGATTAGGACCCCTGATTTTTTTACAACTTTTTTTCGTTGCCCGCTTTATGAAAATGGGATTACACTAAACGTATAGAGACTTAGGTTTGGGGAGCTGGAAAGAAAGAGGTGGGGACCTCTTTTTTCATATCAAAAATATCAAGTAACAGCGGAACGGCGTATTTATCATGGCCCTCATACAATTAAACGAAGTGTCCAAGCTATACGGCTTTGGCGACGCGGCAACCTTGGCGCTGGATGAGGTTTCTTTATCCGTAGAAAAAGGCGAATTCGTAGCCGTGATGGGCCCCAGCGGCAGCGGCAAGACCACGCTTATGAACATCATCGGCCTGCTGGATAAGCCCTCCCATGGCAGCTACGTGCTGGGCGGCAGGCAGGTGGCGAACCAGCCGGCTGCGCGCCAGGCCCGCCTGCGCCGCGACCAAATCGGCTTTGTCTTTCAGTCATATAATCTGCTGCCCCGCCTCAATGTGTTAGACAACGTATCCTTGCCCTTGGCCTACAAGGGTCTTACTCCGGTCAGGCGGGCCAAACGGGCCAGCGATATCCTGGAGCTGGTCGGCATGCGCGACCGCGAATACTACATGCCAAACCAGCTGGCTGGCGGACAGGCCCA
>CAMLDA010000087.1 GCA_946478715.1 uncultured Candidatus Saccharibacteria bacterium
CCTACGATAGCGGCGATATCGCCGGCTTCCACCTCGGCTACATCTTCACGCTTATCGGCGTGCATGCGCACGATGCGGCCGACACGCTCTTTCTCCCCCGTTGAGCTGTTCATGATATAGCTTCCGGCGGTGACTTTCCCGGAATACACCCGGAAAAAGGCCAGCTTGCCGACGAACGGGTCGGTGGCGATTTTGAAAGCCAGGGCAGCGAAGGGCTCGGCGGCATCAGGCTTGCGCTCAATCTCTTCGCCGCTTTTCGGATCGGTGCCCCAGGTGGAGCCGCGGTCCAAGGGGTTAGGCAGCAGTTCGACTACGGCGTCAAGCAGTTTCTCGACGATAACGCCTCTTCCATCACCGCCGGTCACAGCATAGAATTTGCCGGACAGCACCGCTGAACGTATGGCTTGTTTGATTTCATCTTCACTGAGGCCGTCTTCGCCGACTTCGAAATACTTTTCCAGCATGGCTTCGTCTTCGGCTACCGCATTCTCTATAAGAAGCGAACGATACTTCTTGGCCTGGTCCATCATGTCGGCCGGTATTTCGCCAATTTTCAGTTCGTGGTCCGTAAATTCATCGTAGGTATAAGCCTTCATGTCCACCAGGTCCACGACACCTATGACGGACTGCTCGAATCCGATTGGCAGGTGGATCGGGAAAGCCCGCTTAGACAGGCGGTTATGGATTGAATCAAGCGACTTGTAGAAATCGCCGCCGGTCTGGTTGATTTTGTTAATAAAGCAGATGCGCGGCACATTATATTTGTCCGCCTGGCGCCATACGGTTTCGGACTGGCTTTCCACGCCCATCTTGCCGTCAAAAACCACTACGGCGCCGTCAAGCACTCGCAGTGAACGCTCAACTTCCACGGTGAAGTCGATGTGGCCCGGCGTATCGATGATATTGATCTTGTGGTCTTTCCAGAAACAGGTGACGGCGGCGGCAGTGATGGTGATGCCGCGTTCTTTTTCCTGGGCCATCCAGTCGGTAGTAGTCTCGCCCTCATGCACGGCGCCAATCTTGTGCTTTAAACCGGTACGGTAAAGGATGCCCTCGGTCGTGGTGGTCTTGCCGGCATCGATATGCGCCATGATGCCGATGTTCCTGATTTGCTCTAAATTATATTTCTTCTCTGCCATTTATTTATCCTTATTCATCATATTTCCAAATTTCGGGAAAAGCCTCTCGTGCTGACAAGCCTTTTCTTCTTTTGCCGCAGGCAACCTGGCCCAGTTCTTCCACTTTTTTCCCATAACACTTGCGGCGGCGCTCGAAGGGTTGTAGCTGGGTTGGGATCGGGCAGTCCGGACAGACCCTGAAAGGTTCAGCTGCTACTTCCGGGGCGACCATTAGCTCCTCGCGAAATGGGCGAAGGCACGGTTGGCTTCAGCCATCCGGTGCGTGTCTTCTTTTTTCTTTACGGCAGAACCGGTGTTGTTATAAGCATCTACAAGTTCTGCGGCTATACGATCATCTGTCGGCATGCCGCTGCGGGCACGTACCGCTTCCACGAACCACATAGTTGTTAAGTGCTGCTGGCGCTGGCCTTTCACTTCGAAAGGAATCTGGTAGTTGGCGCCTCCGACACGACGGCTGCGTGTCTCAAGGTGCGGGCGGATATTCCCCATGGCCTGCTCGAACACTTCAAGCGGGTTTTGGACTTTCAGTTTATCGGCGGCTTTTTGCATGCCGTCATAGACCAGCCGCTCAGCAAGCTGTTTCTTGCCGTCAAGCATGACGCGGTTGATAAGCTTGGCCACCGCGGTGCTTTGGTATAAGCGGTCAGGCTGGACGGTCCGCACCAGGCTCTTGGTAACTTTGCGCGGCATTATTTGGGCCTCTTGGCGCCGTACTTACTGCGGCCCTGCTTACGGTTCTGGACGCCCTGAAGGTCAAGGCTTCCGCGGACTATATGGTAGCGGACGCCAGGCAGGTCTTTCACCCGGCCGCCTCGTACCAGCACGACGGCGTGTTCCTGCAGGTTATGGCCTTCGCCGCCGATGTAGGCCCATACCTCGTGGCCGTTCGTCAGCCGGACACGGGCGACTTTGCGAAGGGCTGAGTTAGGCTTCTTAGGAGTCTTGGTAGTAACGCGCACGCATACGCCGCGCTTGAATGGCGCGTCTTTTTCATAGCTTCTGGTCTTAAGGTTGTTGACCACGCGCTGCAGAGCCGGTGACTTGGATTTGTCGCCAGCAATCTTGCGCGGTTTTCGGACCAATTGATTAATCGTAGGCATTACTACTCTTTACAACTCCTTGGATTCAGTGGTTAAGTTTAACAAATTTACTCCTTAGAAGCAACTGCTTCCATTTCTTCGAACGGCGTGGACTCCGCGTCTTCCTCCTCGTCGGTACGAGCGCCGGTGCCCACCGGTATACGGCGGCCAAGGATGACGTTCTCTTTAAGGCCGTATAGATGGTCGACCTTACCGCTGGTAGCGGCTGCTATCAGCACACGGGTAGTGTCCTGGAATGATGCCGCGGACAGGAACGAATCAGTCGACAATGAAGCCTTGGTGATACCCAGCAGCAACTGGTTGTATTTGACAGGATTCTTGCCCGAGGCCAGCAGTTCGCTGTTCGCTTCGTCAACGGCTATCTTAGATACAACGTCACCGGTAATGAACTCGCTGTCGCCGGCGTCCTCTATCTGGACGCGGCTGAACATCTGGCGGACGATGACCTCAAGGTGCTTG
>CAMLDA010000088.1 GCA_946478715.1 uncultured Candidatus Saccharibacteria bacterium
ATAAGTACATGCTGGATGGCGGAGGCAGCATAAACCTGGGTTTGCACGACCAGCAGGCGATATACGCGCACCGGGTAAGCCGGTTATCGGAAAAACTCACTTTTGACGTGGTGCACGCCCACGACTGGCTTACTTTCCGCGCGGCACTGCTGCTAAAGGAAAAGCATAACTGCCCAATAGTGCTGCATGTACATTCAATCGAGCGTGATCGGGCCGGGGGCCAAGACGGGAACCCGTTCGTGCGTGAAATAGAGGCGGAGTCCATGCTGCTGGCGGACCACGTCTTCGCAGTCAGCCAAAGGACAAAAGATATGATCGTAGAGGACTATGGAATCCCGGCGGATAAGATAGAAGTTGCCCATAACAGTATCGACCTTGAGGCATTTGAGTTCCCCGACGCCGATAATGCGTATAAATATCTGAGCTGGCTGAAGCAGCGCGGATGGCGGGTGGTTACTAACGCGGGCCGGCTGACCGTACAAAAAGGGCTGACCCATCTTCTGGCGGCAGCTAAAGAGGTCGTTGCAAGGCAGCCTAAGACGATTTTTTTGATTGTTGGCAGCGGCGAAATGCGAGAAGAACTGATAAGGCTGGCGGCCGAGAACGGTATCGGCGCCAATGTGATATTTACCGGCTTCCAAAGAGGCAAGCATCTGCGGGACGCCTTTTCTGTCGCCGATCTTTTCGTGCTGCCGTCAATATCGGAACCTTTCGGGTTAACCCCATTCGAAGCCGCGGGTTACGGCACCCCATCACTAATAAGCCGACAATCCGGAGCCAGTGAAGTCCTGAGGAATTGTTTGAAAGTCGATTACTGGGATATCAACCTGATGGCCGACCGTATAGTCGGCGCCCTTAGGAGCCAGCCGCTTCTGGATGAGCTGTCCCGGAACGCCCAGGAGGAGTTTTACCGCCTTAGCTGGAATGACACGGCCTCAAAGATACTCCGCCGTTATGAGAACGTATTGACCGGAGCCGCCGCATGAGCCGCTCCATCGCCCTGTACCTGCATGCCCACCAGCCATGGCGGCTAAGGAACTACACTATCTTTGACGCGGCGTCATCGCACAATTATTTTGATACCGGCTCAGAGACGAACGGCAACCTTTCGGTACTGAAAAAAGTTACCTATAAATCTTATATTCCGACAAACCGGCGGCTGCTGGAACTTCTCAATAAATATCCTGAATTCAAAATCAATCTTTCCATCACCGGGCTGCTGCTGGAACAGCTTGAGCAATGGGAGCCGGATGTCCTTAAGAGTTTCCAGGACCTGGCCGCTACCGGCCGGATGGAAATCGCCGCCGAGACCTATTACCATAGCTTGGCCTTTTTTTATGATAAAGCGGAGTTTGAGCGCCAGGTTGACCAGCACATCAGAAAGATCCAGGAGCTTTTCGGGCAGACGCCGGTAGTTTTCCGCAACACCGAGCTTGCCTATAACAATGATTTGGCTAAATGGGCTGACGGCAAAGGGTTTAAAGCGATTCTGGCCGAAGGCTGGGACCCGATACTGGGCTGGCGCAGCCCTAATTACATCTACCGGCCCGCTGACACCGAGAACATCAGGCTGATACTGAAGAACTACCGCCTAAGCGATGATGTGGCTTTCCGCTTCGGAAACCGTGATTGGGCGGGCTGGCCGCTAACCGCTGATAAATTCGTCCACTGGATGGACGAAACGCATCACGCAGAGATATTTAATCTGTTCATGGATTATGAGACCTTTGGGGAGCATCAGTGGGAAGATACGGGGATATTCGACTTTTTAGAAGACATGCCTGGCAAGTGGATAAGCCATGGCAATGACTTCGTCACCCTAAGCGAAGCCGTTGACAGGCTTGAACCGCGCGACACCGTGGACATACCCGATACGACTACCTGGGCCGATACCGAACGTGACCTTACCGCCTGGCTGGGCAACACCATGCAGCAGGAGGCTGCCAGCGCTATATACAGCCTTTCTGAGACCATACTCAATAGCGGCGACGAGCAGCTTATAGATGACTGGCGGCGGATGCAAACCAGCGACCATTTTTACTATATGTGCACCAAATGGTTCAACGACGGCGACGTCCATGCCTACTTCAGCCCCTATAAATCCCCTTATGACGCATACTTAAATTACATGAACGTGTATCATGATTTGATGTGGCGGGCTGGAAACAGCTCCCGGAAGGAGGCTTAGGGGGTGGGAAGACCTGTAATACTAAGCAATTCTCATATTCTTGTCGGACTGGATGAACACGGTACGGTGCATGATTTTTATTATCCCTATGTAGGCCTGGAGAACCTGGCGTCATCGCGAAACCTTAACCATAAGATCGGGATTTGGGCGGACTCCGAATTTTCCTGGCTGGACGACGGTACCTGGGATATCACGCTCAACACCGAAAAAGAAGCCCTGATAAGCGATATCCGAGCCGAAAACAAGAAACTGGCCGTAAGGCTGGAATTCCAGGATTTCGTCGACAGCCAGTTTCCGGTGTTCGCCAGGCTTATAAAAATAACCAACCTGTCCGACAAGGAGCGTGATGTCCGGCTTTTCACCCACCAGGCTTTCCAGATATCACGCTCCGGAAGAAGCGACACGGCCCTGTTCGTGCCGAACGGCCCATATATCCTGGACTATAAGGGCTGGTACACCTTATTAGCTTATCT
>CAMLDA010000089.1 GCA_946478715.1 uncultured Candidatus Saccharibacteria bacterium
AACGCGACCGGCCGCTTAAGCGTCAACCGCGCGGCCGGCGCTTCATCCACTTACGAAACCTTATAACAATATTAGAGGTGTTGACCAACAGAGGTAAATCCGCTAGAATATCCTGGTTATATGAAAAAAGGTGTACATCCGGATAACTACCGTCCTGTTGTTTTTCAGGACAGTAATAATAACTCCACTATCATTACCCGCTCGACGGTAGCCACCGACGAGACTATTACCGTTGATGGCGTTGAATATCCTTTGGTAAAGATCCATATCAGCAGCTCCTCGCATCCTTTCTTTACCGGCGAAGAGCGCATCGTAGACGTTGAAGGCCGCGTAGACAGGTTCAAAGCCCGCCAGGCAGCGGCAGCTGCCGCCCGCGAGGCCAAGTCCAAGGCCGGCCCCAAGACTCCCAAGAAGATACGCGTTGATGAAACTCAGAAAATCGGCGCCAAGACCACCAAGCCCGGCAAAGCCGCCGAGGCCAAGGCCAGTACCGAAGGCAAGCCTGAGCAAGCCGCCGCCGAATAACTGGATAATCATAATACTTCCCGGCCGGTAGGTTTTAAGGGAAGTTTTTTATACACTGAGTAAGAATATGGACCGTCAGGAAAACGACTTGCGCCAAGAATACGAAGGCCTGAAGCAGCGGCTGTCAGACCCTGGTATTTACTCATCTAAGGATTATCCTAAGCTGGCCCGCAGGCTGGCCGAGCTTGAAAAAGTCATCGGCTTGTTCGATAGACGGATCGAATTGGCGGCCCAGGCCGAAGAAGCTCGGAAGATGGCTGGCGGAACCGACACAGACCTGGCCGAACTGGCGAAGTCCGAGCTGGAAGATTTAGAGACACAGCTTACCAAAAACGAAGACGAGCTTATGCAGTCGCTGTTGCCAAAAGACCCTAACGACGACCGGGACTGCATAGTGGAAATCCGGGCGGCAGCCGGCGGAGACGAAGCCAGCCTGTTCGCCGGCGACCTTTACCGCATGTACAGCCGCTGGTGCGAAACCCATGGATATAAAACCGAGCTTATAAATGAAAGCCCTTCCGAAGCCGGAGGCTTCAAGGAAATCATCTTCATGGTGCGCGGCGAAAACGCTTATAAGAAACTTAAGTTCGAGGCCGGCGTCCACCGCGTACAGCGCATCCCGGTCACCGAGAGCCAGGGCCGCATCCACACCAGCACCGTAACCGTTGCCGTTCTGCCGGAAGCCGAAGAAACCGACGTAGAAATCCGCCCCGAAGATATCCGTGTGGACGTGTTCCGCGCAAGCGGCCATGGGGGCCAATCCGTCAACACCACCGACTCGGCCGTGCGCATAACCCACCTGCCCTCCGGCATAGTCGTTTCCCAGCAGGACGAGAAAAGCCAGATAAAGAACCGCGACAAAGCTATGAGTGTGTTAAGAAGCCGCCTGCTAGCCCAAAAAATCGAAGAAGAGCAAAAGCAGCTTACCGACGCCCGCCGCTCGCTTATCGGCTCCGGCGACCGCGCCGAAAAGATCCGCACTTACAACTTCCCTCAGGACCGCATAACCGACCATCGCATCGGCTACAGCCGCAGTAATCTGCCGGCCGCCCTGAACGGCGAAATCGATGATATCATGGAGCAGCTGTCCGCCCGGGAGGCGGAACTCCTTAAATCAGGCGAGTAATGAATCTGGGGACCTGTCTGAACTATGGCCAGAATAAACTCCACAAAGCCGGCATAAGCTCGTCCCGGCTGGACACGCTGATCCTGATTGAGGATCTGCTGCACAAAGACAGAGGGTGGGTGCTGGCTCACCCGGAGCACGAAATCAGCAAAAGGCAGTTCAGAAGACTGGACCGTAAATTAGACCGCAGGACAAAACATGTACCTCTGGCTTATATCCGCGGTTTCACTGAATTTTACGGCCGCAGATTCAAGGTCAGCCGGCACGTCCTGGAGCCTCGCCCCGAAAGCGAGACCATGATTGAGCTGCTTTTAAGCCTGGACCTGCCGCGAAATCCCGCTATCGCCGACATCGGCACCGGCAACGGCGCACTGGGCATCACGGCAGCCCTGGAAATACCGGAAAGCACCGTGGACTTATACGAAATCAGTTCCGGCGCCCTGGCTGTGGCAAAACATAATACCCACCTGCATGAACTTCATCTGAGGACCCGCAAGATGAATCTGCTCAGCCGTCCGCTGCGGCCATATGACGCCCTGCTATGCAATCTGCCCTACGTGCCTGACCACTGGGAAATCAATAAGGCGGCTCTTGCCGAGCCGAAAATAGCCATTTTCGGCGGCGAGGACGGTCTTGATTTATACCGTAAATTATTCAGGCAGCTGGAGCGCTTCACCTGGAAGCCCAGGTTCGTCCTTACCGAAGCCCTGCCGCCGCAGCATAAACAGCTGGAGTCTATCGCCGCGGAATACGGATTTTCCCTGTATCATTCCCAGGATTTCATACAGGTATTTAAGAATTCTTAACCCGTTGGCGCGGCGGCTAAAGTAGTCTGGAGCGTCAGCGATTTGCCATCCCGGTTAACGCTCAGTGTAACCTTATCTCCGACCCTAAAGCGGCTTAATGCCGCTGTCAGACTGGTCTTGTCGTCAATATTGATGTTATTGAGCTTAGTGATGACGTCGTGGTCTTTGATGCCGGCTTTGTC
>CAMLDA010000090.1 GCA_946478715.1 uncultured Candidatus Saccharibacteria bacterium
GATACGCTGGAAATCAAAGGCCTTGAGCAGTACGTCAGCCGGGCGGCCCTAAATCTGGAAAGTGTCGCGGCAAAGCTCAACCTGGTCTTTAGCGGCAAGGCGGTGCTTGATGTGGGCAGCAGTACCGGCGGCTTTACGGACTACGCTCTTAAGCACGGCGCCGATAAGGTCATAGCCGTTGACGTTGGCACCGACCAGATGCATCCCAGCCTACGCGCGGACAAAAGGGTGGAGCTGCACGAAAAAACTGACATCCGGCAATTTTCTCTGGACCGGGATTCCGACATTGTCCTGATTGATGTCAGTTTCATAAGCCTGCGGCAGATACTGCCGGCTATCTATCGGCTATCGGGGGAGAATACGGAAATCGTGGCAATGTTAAAGCCGCAGTTTGAGGCTGGAGCCAAAGATGTGAACAAGGGTGTGATAAAAAATGACGCCATACGGCGCCGGATACTGAGAGACTTCGAGCAATGGTCCAAGGACCAGTTCATTCTTATGGACAAGGCCGACAGTGAGGTCTCGGGCGCCAAGGGTAACAGGGAAAGATTCTACCTTTTTCATAAACGGTCTGTTGACTTTTAAACAGCATCCGTGTTAACTGTTTCGTAGACGGCCGCCAGGCCGGTGTGAACATATGTCTAGCAGACTGTAGGCTTTAGTAAGGCTTACACCTCTCTGGTAGGCTCACACATAAAGATTATTCATTCACCCAGGTGGATGGCTCGACAATCTTTCAATCTGGCGGTTCGCGCTAACGGACCCGGCAACTGGTCCGTCGTTCCTGTAAGCTAGTAGGGAGACGATCCTGACTGCTCGCAATAAAATCTGTTTGTTCCTTCTGCTGTCGCTGATCACGGCGATCGCCGTCAGCGGAACGGCTTTGGGCGGAGACGCCCAGCCGCCGGCCACTGTTTCCACGGCCGCCGCAAGCACCACTGCTAACACGGCGGTGCTGCAGCGGACGAAGCGCCGGATCTACCTGTACGTGAAGTCCGCAAGACGCTGGCAGGCCCTGATGGGGCTACCGGAGAGCAAGGCGAGCCACCTGGCGTACGCCACCACGAGTGTCGCCTATGCCCGGTGGTCGCTCAAGAAGTGGATGTCGCTATCGGCGCATCTCCACGCCCGTGCTCGCAGGTGGATGTCCCGACGGACCGCGGCGTACCAGAGCTCGGTGCGTCTATGGCGCCGGTCTATGGGCGCGCCGGAATCCAGGCGCCAGCTGGCGTCAGCGGGCAGTATCGAAGCCCGCTTCAACCGCTGGAGGCGGATGGCCCGGCAGGCGTACGCCGCCTACGACAACCCGCCGCAGAAGTCGAACTTCGAGTGCATCCACACCCACGAAGGGTCGTGGACGGACCGCGACAGCGGCGGCAACGGCCACTACGGCGGAGTCCAGATGGGCAAGGCTGAGTGGGATCGGTTCGGCAAGCCCTACACGGGCAAGGACTACCCCTACCAGGCGAGCAAGCTGGACCAGCTGTGGGCAGCCGCCCGCTACTGGGAGGTCAGCGGCTTCTCGCCGTGGTCCCAGACGGCTCCGCTCTGCGGACTCTGACAGAAAGCGAGGAATTAGTGCGAACATCCGGACCGGGTGGCCCGCGAAAGCGGGCCGCCCGATGTCCACCACCTGACGGCCGTCTCGTCACAAGGTTATAGATATTCCTGGAGCTTCTCGGTATCTTCCAGGACTATGAAAGAAGTCTTATTACTGATTAAGCCTGTGCGCTCCAGCGCCGAAATCTCCCGGCTGGCGGTTTCGCGGCTGGCGTTTATCGAGCTGGCGATATCCTGATGCCGCAGGGGAACTTCTATCACAGTGCCTTTATCTGTTTCCCGGCCGAAGCGGTTGGACATCGTCAGCAGGAACGATACCAGCCTTTCCCGGACGGTCCGGTATTCAAGGTTAAGCAGTCTTTCTGAATGGATGCGGTACATCTCTGTCACCATATCCAGCAGCGGAGGCA
The DNA here is from genome assembly GCA_946478715.1 of uncultured Candidatus Saccharibacteria bacterium. The sequence goes on from CAMLDA010000090.1 coordinate 1,971, forward strand.
GGGCCGCGGGATGGTTATGAAGGAAGGTCAGATATTCCTGGGGGCTTATGCGCCATACTATGGTGGCCGCCATGGCCTGGTATATGATTTCCCGCTCCTGGCCTGTTATCGCCCATATCAGCGGGAAAATCTCGTGTTCCTTGCGGATTATCAGCAGGTTCTCTTCGCCATACTTGGTGATGTTATAAGCTTTGACTAATCCGCTCTCTATATAAAAAACGGCGCTGGGCGCCTCTCCGGGACGGATTATGTATTCACCTTTCTTGTAAGTCAGGCAGGTGCCGGCCTTGAACAGCCCCACCAAGGCTGCGACTTGTCTTTCGCTGGCCAGCATACTCTTATTTTGCCATACCGGAGGATTCATCGGCTACGATTTTATTTGTGATATTTATCATTCCCACAGGGTGCCGTAAATTACTGCCGGCTGCCGCAAAATATCTCACACTAATAGATGTGAAAAGGAGGAATGCGCATGGTCCACCCAAGCATCATCGAAGCCAGGCTGGGCGAGCTAAGATTCAAAGCTAGCCGCTGGTTCCAGGCCGAGATAAACGAACTGCAGCATATCCTTATGGACCACGAAA
>CAMLDA010000091.1 GCA_946478715.1 uncultured Candidatus Saccharibacteria bacterium
CTGCTGACATATATCATCCTCTTGCTGCCGGTCGTCCTGGCTTACTTCAGCCCAAAGGCCACCGCCTACTTCATCGTAGCCTACCTGCTGATGTGGTTCGTGCGGGCCATCGGCATCGATTTACGCAGTATCCAGGGGTGGAGGGCCTTGAATGAACACAAGAAACTACCCTGGGACAAGCTGAACAGGGATTTGGAAAAGCTTCAGGCTAAAACACCCGGCGCGCCGAAGTGGCACGCCCGCAACCTGGCCCGTGTACAAGAACATATTGGAGCCCAGCGCCTAAAGCCCAGCCAGGTGTACCACGCCGTAATCATCCCTTTCTGGAACGAGACCCGCGATATCGTGGAGCCTACCGTCCAATCCGTCCTGGATGCTGAATACGACCCTAAGAAAATCATCCTTGTCATAGCCTATGAACAGCGCGGCGGGCCCGACGTGGAAGAGCTGGCCAAAAGCCTGGTCAAAGATTACGGCTCCAAGTTCTATCATGCCATGTCAGTCATGCACCCCTGGCCGATGACCGGAGAAGTGATAGGCAAGGGGGGCAACGCCACCTTTGCCGGCCGCGTACTCCAGAAATATCTGGAAGAAGAGAAAATCGACCCACTGCATGTCCTGGTCACCACTTTGGATTCCGATAACCGGCCGGACAAGAAGTACTTTGGCGCGCTAACCTACACTTATTGCTCGACCGAAGAGCCCAAGTACGCCAGCTACCAGCCAGTAACCATGTATCTGAACAATATCTGGGACGCTCCGGCGCCTATGCGGGTCATCGCCACCGGTAACTCTTTCTGGAACGTAATGCTGTCCATGCGGCCGCATATGCTGCGCAACTTCTCGGCCCATGCCCAGCCGATGGCGGCTCTTATAGATACCGACTTCTGGTCCGTCCGTACCATCGTGGAGGACGGCCACCAATACTGGCGCACTTGGTTCCGCTACGATGGCAAGCACGTGGTCTACCCCATATTCGTACCCATCTACCAGGACGCCGTCCTGACTGAGGGCTACTGGCGGACGCTTAAGATGCAGTTCGTCCAGGTCCGCCGCTGGGCCTGGGGCTGCAGCGACATCCCGTATTTTATAAACCAGGCTTTCTTCAAGGTGAATAACATCCCGCTGCACAAAAAGATCGCCAAGGGCTGGCGTCTGCTGGAAGGGCACCTCAGCTGGTCCACTTCGCCATTGCTTCTGCTGCTGGCCGCCTATCCGCTGTTCTTCTTCCATACTTCCAGCCAGCCTTTCGGCTACCTGGCCAACGAATTACCGCAGGTGGCCAGCGCGCTACAGCGCATCGCCATGGTAGGTATCGTTCTGTCTTTTTACCTGAGCTTGCGCAGCCTGCCGCCGCGCCCACTGCGTTATAAGCGTCACCGCAGCCTCTGGATGGTGTTGCAGTGGGTCTACCTTATCCCCACGACTCTTATATACAGCGCCGGGGCGGCCATTTATTCCCAGACCCGCCTGATGTTCGGCCGTTATCTGGGGTGGGTCATAACCGAAAAAGCCACCAAATCCGAACGCGCCGCCGTCAGCGAATTCCTTAAATGACCGATTCCAAAACCTGCAAATAAGTTTGTAGATTTTGGGATCGGGGGAGCGTGTGCGCTCCCTGTCCGATCCTCCGTTCCCTAGGGGTAGATCGCCGGCTGGGCGACCATCGCCTGGTAGTTCTCGCCGGGCTCGTTGATGTTGCAGAACCAGCGCGGCTGCTCGGGGCGGCTGTCCTCCCAGTCGGCGCGCCTGCTCCGGATGTAGTACAGGAACGTCGCCGCGGCGTGAGCCGCTTCGCAGGCGTCCTGGGTCTCGCTCTGGGCGCTGGCGCCGGCAATCATGCCGTCCACCATCGACGAGAAGCCGAAGCAGAAGTCGCCGTCGGCGGACGCCGCCAGGTCCATGTAGACGCCGTAGCCGGCGGGGAAGCCGCGTTCGTGGTGGTAGCCGGCCTTGGCGGCGGCGTTCACAACGAACCGCTCGCCCTCCGGCCCGATGGCGATGGTCGCCAGCAGGGCGTCGGCTGCGGACAGGCAGCGCGGCGCGTGTGGGATCATCAGCGCCAGGCCCAGGCTGTCGCGGGCCCACTCGCCGCGCTCGAACAGCTTCTCCACGTGCTTGGCGCGGCTCTCGCCGACCTTGGTGAGGATGTCGTGCAGCGCCTCATCGGGGACCGTATGGTCCCAGGGGTTGCGCTTCAGCGATACGCTGACTTCCAGCATCTTGCCTCCCGAGAATTGAAGGATCGAAACCCGGTAATAATACAATAAATCTCTTAATTAATCAACTACTGTAAGGAGGGATGATCGGCCAGGTATCTTAGGTAGGCCCGCCGGTCGAACCTTTTCAGCAAGCTGGCGGTGCCAAGAGATATGTCAGCGGCTTTAAATAGCGGTTTCTGAGGCAATGTAAGCAGATTCCGCACCACGGCTCCTAAAAGCTCTTCAGAGGCCGTATATACGTCTTTACGGTGCGAAAGGGCCCTTACCAGCTCGCTTAGCAATAAACCAGGCTCATAGGGCTCTGTAGCG